>CAZLNA010000018.1:0-13718 GCA_964560485.1 uncultured Desulfobacula sp.
TCAAACATCTTGAAGGTCAGCTTTTAAAGGGCGGCGTCCCTGTCCTTATTGAAGAAGATTTTATATTAACCGCCTTGGAAAACAGACTTTCTTTCGGTGAAATCACCCGAAAAGAATTTGAAAAAAAACGGATGATTATCGCTGATCTGGCTGCCAAAGGCAGAACAGGGAAGTCAAAAAAAAATGATTGGAGGATAAAGGCGGTAGAGATTTCACTGGAGCAGGCTTTTGCATCCTATTCGTCTCCTGACCCTGAAATCGTCAGTATCAAAATAGAAATTCCGATGCTGAATTTTACCGAAGTCTACACTGGCGAGGCTCATTCGGGTGATTTTTACAAGGTTATGGCATACGCCACTCACAATGCACTGGCCGCATTTATCCAAGACCCCTTGTTTTCCAGGTTCATGAAATGCCAGAACTGACCGCTGGGAAAAACAGAGACACTGGAGTCAGGACTGGCAATGCCATCACTTATTGTATTGCAAGAACTGTGTAAATCAGGGGACACGATACGGAATTTCCCTGAGAAATTGAATTAAATACTTCTTTATTTCTTATATGAAAAGGAATTCTTGTCAACCAAATTAACAAATTGAAATAATTCAATATTTCTCAATCAAAGGGGGTCGGCCGAACCAACCAGTTGAATTAAAGGCAAATCATTATGGCCTTCCCCCACTTTCCCCGGCCTGTTAAAATGCCACTTCACATTGGCTGCGCAAGTGAGTGAATCATTCGGCCGAGTTAAAACCGTACAATAGACGATAGATATTTCCGCAATACCGATAGGAGATCGCCATGATAAGAATCTGGTGGTCAGGAATGACCGATTGGGTTAAACATCAGGTTCGCGTCTATACCCATTGATCCAGGGGGGCTTTGTAAAGAAGGGTTTTTAAAACATCACTCCGGGTAACAATCCCCACAGGCCTTTTTTCCCTGTCAATAATCGGAATGGCGCTCACATGTTCTTCGATCAATACTTTTGCAATATACGGAATCTGTGTGTCCTCATTGCCAACAAGCACTCGTGTGATCATTAAATCGGCTATTTTCGGAGACTCGCCCACACCCAAAATACCAACAGGCAAGCATTCTCCGGTTGACGCTTTGCAGAAGATGTCCCCATCGGATAAAATGCCCACCAGGACCTTGCTGTCTGAAACCACTGGTATATGATGGAAGCGGTTTTCAACAATCAACGCCTTTGCCTGCTCGATAGAATTTTCCGGGTTCAGGGTAATGACTGGAGAGGACATTATCTGCCTGGCAACCAACGGTTTTCTCCGGTCTTTGGGGATCCGTTTCAACCGCTGGTAGAATTGGTAAGATTTTGGGGGTATCAATTGCTGTTCCTGGGGCTGAGCCATTTTTTCGTGCTGCTCTTTCTTTGCTCTTTCAACGTTCTGGACAATCCTTTTGAACGCTAAACCTTTTTCCAGCCACTGTACACTCATCTGTCACCTCGCCTTTTTTATCAAACGCCATCCAAAGCGTTTAAAATCTTGAAAAATCCGGTATAACCCGGTTTCTTTTCACTGTTAAGTGTCACAGGCATCGCCTTTTCCGCAAAGACAACCCGAAAAACTCATTTTTTAACCCGGGATTGACTCGGAACCCGTCAATCGCCATCCTTTTTCCATTGATTGATGATCTGCAAGAGTTCTGAGATAAAAGCACACCGGCATTCTCTGGAACACGGATTCATGATGTTCTCATTCATGCACCGGCCGGGACATTTCCGGGAATCACTGCTTTTGCGCTCAGTATAGAACGGTCCGTCATACAGGTCCAAAAATCTCTCTGCTTCCATGGCAATGGTCGTATCGCAGAAATGATTAAACAGGAACATGCCGGTTTTCAGATCTTCAAAAAAGACCTGGTACCCGATGGCTTTAAGGCGTTTATCCGATAAGAATGCCTCCCTGGTTTCCCACCGCTGCCCGCACCCGCTGCATATTTTAAATGGATGCGTCATGGCCGAAACAGTCATTGTTCCTCCTTGAGTTCATCAATCCAGGTACGCTCTGAAATCGCCTCCCCGCTGCGGTGAGAGGTGCGGGCGATAATATGCGCCGCCACCGGGGCAGTGAACAGCAACAGTGCAATGATACTCACGGCCCTCAGGAAAATTCCCGCTTCCTGGTAAAACAGGGCATGGGCACCCACCAGCAGGCCTGCGCCGAGTGAGCCGGCCTTGGTGGCAGCGTGCATGCGCGTCAAGGGGTCTGGCAGACGAATCACGCCCAGTGCGGCCACCAGGCAGAAAAAGCTGCCGGCAATCAGCAGCATCCCGGTCAGATAGTCAATCACTATGACCTCCTTTGGAAGAACCTGGCCCGGACGGCGGCTGCAGATCATTTTTCGGACCGCGCCTGTGAATAAACCGCGCCAGTGCAATGGTGCCCAGAAAGGCAATACAGGCATAGGCAATGGCAACATCCAGGTAGGTGGTCTTTCCGGTATAGATGGAAAGCACCACCAGAAAAGCCACCACCAGTACAGACATCAGATCCATGGCAATCACCCGGTCTGCGGCAGAAGGCCCTTTTGCCAGCCGCCAGAGCAGCATGGCCATGGCCACAAGGAGCATGACCATGGCGGCCTGGCAGGCGCCGTTGATAAACAGATGGCCGGTCATCATGATCGCATCACCTCCAGGACTTTTTTTTCCAGGCCGTTTTTTATCTCAGCCCGCGCAGCGGCTGGATCTTCAAGAAACATGACATGAACAAACAAGGTTTTTCTGTCTTCAGACAGGTCCACGCTCAGGGTGCCGGGTGTCAGGGAAATCAGGTTGGCGACCAGGAAAATTTCAAGATCGGTACGGGCATCCAGAGGCACGCCGATAATGCCCGGGCGGCTGATATGGCGCGGCGTGATCACATCCCAGAGAACCCGAAGGTTGGATACGAAAAGTTCTTTGAGAAAATAGGTGATCAGGCTAAGGGTTCTGGGCAGTTTTTTAAAATAGCGCGTATCCGTGTACAGGGGGCTGGACAGCCATAAAATCCCATACCCGAGAACACACCCGAACAAAAAAACACTGATCCGGCCGCTGCCCGTCAGCAGGGTGAACACAGCGGCAAAGCAGATATTTAAAATAAAAAGGGGCATCAGCCACCTCCTTTGACAGCCAGGATATACAGTGTCGGGTTCATGAGCTGCTCTCCGGCCGCCAGGGCAAAGCGGTACACCGGCTCGATGAACAGCCCGGTCAGAACGGTGATCAGGGCAAGCCCCATCACCGGTGCCATCATCCAGGCACTCAGGGGCTTGACGGCAGCCGGACCGGACGGATTGCCGGGCATGGGTTTCCAGAAGGCCTCCGACCAGATTTTGATCATGGAAAACAGCGTCATCAATCCAACGACCGCGGCCACGGCGCCCAGGATATAGTGCCGGCTTTCCAGGCAGGCATAAATGATCAAAAGCTTGGCCCAGAAACCGGACAAGGGCGGGAACCCGGCCAGGGAAAACGCCGGGATGAAAAAACCGGCCGAAAGCAGTCCGCGGGTCTTATAAAGACTGCCGATATGGGTCAGGTCAGACGATCCGGCTGCGGTCCGGATAAGGCCGCTGACCAGGAACAGATTGGTTTTAACAATGATATGATGAACCAGGTAGACCAGGGTGCCGGCCAGGGCAAGGGGGGTGAACAGGGAAAGCCCCAGGACCATGTACCCCACCTGGCTGATAATGTGAAAGGAAAGGATACGGCGTATGTCTGTCTGTGACGCTGCGGCAACAACCCCGGACACCATGGTGAGCACTGCCAGGACCATGAGCGTGGTATGGGTGACGGCCGTGTCCTTTACAAACACCAGGGTGAACATGCGGATCAGTGCGTAGACCCCTACTTTTGTCAGCATGCCGGCAAAAAAGGCGGAAACCGGTACCGGCAGGATGGGGTAGGACGCCGGCAGCCAGAAAAACATCGGGAACAGGGCGGATTTAATCCCGAACGCTGTGATCAGCATCAGGGCCACACTGTTCACCAGGGCGGTATTTTCCACCAGTGCCATTTTTTGTGAAAGATCTGCCATGGTCAGGGTTCCGGTAAGGCCGTAGACCAGTCCGATGGCCGTGATCAGGAAGAGGGTGGACAACATGTTCATGGTGACGTATTTAACCGCGCCGGTCATCCGGCCGGCAGAACGGCCCATGACCATCATGCCGAAGGATGCCATGAGCATCACCTCAAACCAGACATAGAGGTTGAACAGGTCCCCGGTCAGAAAGGCGCCGCAGACAGCAGCAGTCAACAGCTGCATGAACGGATAAAAGCCCGCCTTTATCTGACGGCTGCTGATGTCCCGTCGCGCAAAGACAATCACTGCCGTATGGATCACGCTGGTGATCAGCACCATGACCGCACTCAGATAATCCGCCACCAGGCAGATCCCGGCCGGGGCGGGCCAGTTGCCCACCCACAGGGCCATGACCTGCACATCCAGAATGGTCACCATGAGCCAGACGCCTGAAAAAACATGGATCAGGGCGCCAATAACAGCAGCCGTATTGGCCTTTTGCTTATCCAGCCGGAAAAGAACCATTGTAATGGCGGCCATCATGGGCACGAGAACCGGAAAGAGGAGCGCCATCTTGATCATTTTATTTTTCCCCATCCCTTGGTTTCCGGGTCCACCGGGCCGGTATCCGGCAGTTCACAGTAAAACGGCGGCTGATCCGCATCCAGGGTTTGGACCTGGTCAAAGGTTTTGACCAGGAGGATTAAAAAAAATGTGGTCATTGCAAACCCGATCACGATGGCCGTCAGGATCAGGGCCTGGGGCAGTGCATTGGCTGCCGGACCTGTCAGACTTGTCTGGCCCGGATCAATCAACGGCGGGTCTGAATGGGCCAGCCGGCCGGCCGTAAAAATCAGCAGGTTAATGGCATTTCCCATGAGCGCGAACCCGAAAACAAACCGGACCAGCACGCCCGAAAGCATCAGGTACAGTGCCGCAGCAACCATCAGTCCGACAACCAGGGCCATGAGCGGTTCCATCTTAATTTTCCTCCAGGGCCAGCAGCACAGACAGAATTGCGCCCAGAACCGCCAGGAAGACCCCAATGTCAAATATCAGGGGCGTCCCCAGAGAAAGGGTGTTAAACGACCACCAGACACCGGTCAGATAGGGTTTTCCCATGACAAGGGCGGGCAGGCCCGATCCTGCGCCCACGGCCAGGCCTGCAGCGGAAATAATCTCAGGCCGGATGCGGATGGCCTGCCGAAGACGGTTGGGACCTTCGGTAATGGCAAACAGGGCAAAGGCCGTACCGGTGACCAGTGCTGCGGAAAACCCGCCGCCGGGCTCGTGGTGCCCCCGCAACAGCAGGTAAACGGCAAAAACCAGCATCAGGCCGACCATCAGCCGTGTCGCGGTTTTTAAGATAACGGATTCCATTTATTCCTCCCTTTTCCTGCTGCGCATCAGGGCCACGCCGGCCCAGGCCGCCAGAACGACCACACAGATTTCACCCAGGGTGTCCAGGCCCCTGAAATCCACCAGAATCACATTGACAATATTCCGGCCATGGGCGGCCACATAGCTGAACTCTTCAAAAAAACCGGTGAGGCTGCGATCAAGGGGTATGGTCAGCACCCCCATGAGAACAGTGGTCACCAGCAGGCCGATACCCAGAGAAAGCACAGCATTGAACAGTTTTCTGGTCCGGGCTCTCTTGCGAACAGCATCAATGGGCGGCAGGCGGAACAGCACCATGGAGACGATGACCACGGTCAGGGTTTCCACCAGCAGCTGGGTCAATGCAATATCCGGGGCACCGAAAATCAGAAAAATCAGGGCCACGCCGGCGCCCACCCCTCCAAGGCCCCCGATGGCGGCCAGCCGCTGGCGGGCTGTGACCACCACTCCCGAAGCCAGCAGAATAAACCCGCAGAGTCCGGCTGCAAGCCAGGCGTCGTCAATGTCGGGAATCAATAAAGCAGACGGGATGTGAACCAGCCACGCCCATCCGACAATGACGGCCATTGCCAGAAGTATGATGAAAAGATAGGAATGCAGCGACCCGTTCTGGAATGTCCGGGCAAACCAGCCCGCACTTTTGAGAAACCCGTCCAGGGTGCCCTGGTATATCCCGGGGGTGGTGATCCACAGCCGTTCCAGGCTGTTTTTTATAAATGCGCGCAGACGGATGCGCTGCCAATAGATCAGCCCGCCCGAGGCCAGCGTGATCATGCTCAGCAGCAGCGGGAGATTGAAGCCATGAAAAAAGGCCATCCGGATTTCCTCCCGGGCCGGATGATACGCAAACACAGCCGGTTGAACCAGGTTGGCAGAGACCCATTCCGGAATGATGCCGAACACAACACCGATTCCGCCCATGACGGCCGGACCCAGCCGCATTGTCCAGGGTACCTCACAGATCCGGGCCATCATCAGGGGGCGGCGGCCCAGAAACGGGGTGATCAGGATGATGGCCGCCACAGCTGTCATCAGGGCATTGGCGGCCAGTGTCGCCGTGGTGGCAAATACGGGGAACATCTCTTCGGCCAGGGCTCCTTCGTACATGATCTCTTTTCCGATAAACCCGAAAAACAGGGGAAATCCGGCCATGGAAAGGGTGGCGGCGGCCACGGCCGCGGCCGTCAGGGGCATGGCTTTGAGCAGCCCGCCAAGGTGGCGAAGATCCCGGGTTCCGGTCTGATGATCGATGCTGCCTACCGCCAGGAACAGGGCGGCTTTGTAAAGGGCATGAACCATGAGAAAAGTTGTGGCTGCGGTCAGGGAAAGAGCGGTCTGTCCGCCGAGGAACAGGGTCAGGATCCCGAGCGCCATCATGGTGGTATAGGCCAGGATCCGCTTAAGGTCACAGGGGCCCAGCGCCTGGACAGCCCCCCATACGGCCGTGGTGCCGCCTAAAATGACCAGTGTTCCCATCCAGAGAGCGGTCCCTCCCAGCAGGGGATGGAACCGCATGAGCAGATAGATGCCGGCCTTGACCATGGTGGCTGCATGGAGAAAAGCACTGATGGGGGTGGGTGCGCTCATGGCATTGGGCAGCCAGAAATGAAACGGGATCTGGGCGGATTTGGTCATGGCACCCACCAGAATGCAGATAAAAATTGCCGGATACAGACCATGGTTGCGGATGTCATCACCGGACTGCACCCATTGACTCAGTGTCATGGACCCGCCGGCTGTCTTTAAAAGCAGGATACCAAAAAGAAGAAAAAGCCCCCCGGCACCTGTGATCAGAATGGCCTGCCGGGCATGCTCCCTTGCCGTATTTTTTTCATGGTCAAACCCGATGAGCAGGTAGGACAGAATCGTGGTGGCCTCCCAGAACACAAAGAGAAGCAGCAGATTATCGGCCGTGACAATACCGAGCATGGCGATCATGAATCCGTGCAGGTAGGCAAAAAAGCGTCCAGGATGCTGTTTCCCGGCCATGTAGCTGGAAGCGTAAAGGCTGACAAAAAAACCGGCCATGGTAACGATCAGGCAGAATAACAGGCTCAGGCCATCCATACGGAACCGCAGGTAGAGATCAAGGCTGGGAACCCAGGCCCACTCAATCAGGAAGACCTCTCCGCGAACCACTTCGGGCCAGGCCAGGCAGAAAATTCCGAATAACGCAAGCGGCAGAAGACTGGAATAAAGCCCCGGTTTGCAGCAGTCTGGAACCTTGTCAATACAGGGTGCGGTCTGGTTCATATCACTGAGACAGAAATAAGGGTATTTCCGTGGAATGGATCAATTCAAGCACCGTATCCCCTAATAGGCTCCGCTTGATGATGTTTCCGGTGCTGTTTCCCATGACAATCAGATCAACCTGGTGGTCCTGAGCATAGGGCATCAGTTCTGAGCGCGGGTTTCCCTCGACCAGATCGGTTTTGACATCAAACCCATAGGACTGGCAGAAATCCGATGCTTTGTTCAAAAGAAACGGATCTGATTCTTTTTGATCTTTGAAATGAACCATGCGCAGCTTCACACCGGGCCACGGGTTCAGGTGAAGAAAATCACGGATGCTTTTTGCAGATTCCATGGAGCCGCTCAGAGCGATCAGCACGGTCTTTATGGGCCGGTATTTTTCAGCCACGGCCAGAATGGGCCTGACCCCCTGGCGAAGCAGTTTTAAAATGGCCTTGTCCGGGTCTTCCACAAAGCCATATTCAAAAATACTGCGAAGCCCGAAAATGGTTAAATCGTTGAACCTGGCTTCCCCGATCATGGCCTCAAAAGTGTCCCCTTCTTCATACCGGATCCGCCGGCAGACCACCTGATTTTTACGGCAGTGGTCCTTGAACAGGGAGATGGCCTGCTCGGTTCCCTCCCGGGTAACCTTAAGCTTTTTGTCCCGCATCCGCTGTGCATAGGCGCCTGCTCCTACGGGAACCGGTCCCACACTGTCCAGCTTGCTGGTATCCACCACGGTTACACCTGTCAACTGTGCCTGATGAATATCTCCCAGTTCGGTGGCACACCGGGTGGCCACTGCTGTAAACGGGGTCCCTCCCAGTCCGACTAAAATTCGTTTGATCATGATTGACATCTCCTCTGACACTTCCGGTCAATAAACAATCGAACGTGATTGGCATTTTGAAACGATATCGATATGCTGGTCTGAGCTGCCGCTGAAATGGCCTTTAGAGAATCACACTCAAATCAGCTTAACCCTGATTCTAATTTTAGAGGAAAGCCCATTTAGAAAATATCCCAGCATCAGGATGACATACAGCCATTATCATTTTCAACAACTTTTGAATAGCATTCCTCTGTTTCTTTATCTGTCTTTGAATTTTTATCGCAATCAGTCATTTTTTCAACTACTTTTTTCTGGTCGTCTGCAGAGCAATAATCTTTTTCTTTTTTTTCAACAGTCATATCATTTTCTCCTGTGGTTTGATGTGGCATACATAAGGACCGGCCTGATTTTATCCACATCAATTTTCATTGCCTTCGTCTTTTTTTGCGGTTTCTAAATAATAGAAATACAATTTTCATGCCATTGTTCTCAGACAGGGAATTCATGTGTATTTTTGTGTCATGTTAGTCACATGGTGCCGCAGTCTGATACAAATTTGTATTGATACCATATGTCTCATCCAATGGAATCCGGAATTCTTGTCAGACCAAATTAACAAATTGAAATAATTTAATATATCTCCAAAAAACACCTTTAAAAGTGGCTTAGATTAAGGTTTCCACCCCTGAAACCATCGGTTTAAGATTATGACCCGCGCTAATCGACATTATATTCCAAATTGTATGTGGCACATCACCCACAGATGCCACAAAAAGTTATCAAGACAACAAACAATTTCAATCAAAGTATGAATCCTGGATCAACGACGAAATAGAAAGTCATACCCTGAAGCGCCGATCATATTGGCCAGACAGCATTGCAGCCGGTGATGAGCATTTTATCCAAGGAATGAAAAGACATCCAGGGCCATCGCAAGAAAAAGACGAATCAAATCAGATGCGGATGAATATATGAAAAAGGAGAACGTAAAACCGTACAATGCTGTTTTTGATGCTGAAAAGTGCAATCTAAGCAATCAAAACCGCTATTTGGGGAACATATCTTCTAATATTACAAATAGTCAGTTTGGTCCCACAAGAATTTGCAAGAATTTGCGAAATCCAAAGAATTCTAATTCTAAAACAAGTTATATCGCACACCTATTCGTGGGAATGGGTATGGGGTTCGTCTCCATGATCGTTGTGATTATGCTCATGGTTTCCATGGTTTTCAGTATGCTCATGCCCATGGTCAGATGAATCCTCTGGATGTTCATGGGCATGGCTATGTTCATGGCCATGAGCATGGCTGTGGACATGCTGATGTTCATGTGAATGTTCGTTGCGATCATGTTTATGGGCATGGGAATGCGTGTGTTCATGTTCATGTTCGTGTTCATGTTTGTGCTTGTGATCACCTTCCATATTACCTCCTCTGCCGAAAACTTTGCAAAAAGCATCTTTATGAAAGACGCCGGTGAGTAACCAGATCATACACTCAAGGATCTTTATTTAATCACACTAAATATAATACCTTAGAGAAGACCTTTCAATATGGTCTTAAAGAAAAATCAAAGATTTCATATAAATGGCAATGAATGGATGGGCAGAATAATAATGGATGGGGTCGGATCAGGTAAAATCCTGTATTGTAAGAATCGTAAAGGTAAAAAAAACGGATTTAAAGGTTCTATACCGCTGATTTTGGTACTAAAAACAGTTATAAATGGGATATTTTTATTAAATTCCAGTGTGTCAGAACGGCCCGATCCCATAAAAAGCTGAAATCAGAACACCTTATTTCATTAAATGCGAGGCCCAGGCCGGCACATGCTGTCGCGAGCAGACATGAAAGGCATTGGAAAAACTGCCGAAACGAAAATTGAAGGTCTCAGCCAGAAGGCCGAGGCTTTTACGGGTGAACAGGCTGATATGACCGTTCCTGGGGGAAGCATACCACCAGGTCAGACGCTTGTCTGCCAGAATACTGCCGTCTGAAATCATGGTTGTGAACAAAATAATGCCGTCCTGTGAAAGAAGCATATCCAGGTTGTTCATCAATGCATTGACATCAGGCACATGTTCGAACACCTCATATGCTGTTATCAGGTTAAAACGCCCAAGGCTTTCAACAGGCCTTTCCTTATCCACAAAAGGATCCCAGGAGATGGAATCCCATTTGGCCTGCTGTAAGAGATCAGACAATTGACCATTGCCGCCGCCATAGTCGAGATGACGGATCTCTTCTTCCTTGCCGGCCAGTATTTTTTTCAGGGTAGCTGCATTGGCCTCAGGCCTTAATGTTTCATAATCCGGGTCGACCTGATGGTATTGCGGGTTGTAGATGTTTTTTTCAAATTCTTCCAGAGACCATTTTGAAAATCCAGGTGCAAAACAAAAGCCGCAGCCCCTGCACAGGTAATAGTATACAGCGATACCGGAAAGCCGGAGAAAATCACCTTTATGCTCTGTACATGATTTGTTGAAGTCCACGACATCCAGCGGTGGTGACGCCTGATTGCAGATGGGGCACGAGACATCGTTGAGCATAATCACATCCTTGTTTATTGAGGTGTTGCATCAAACAGGTGAATTCAAGCATCTTTACTCACTCATATCCTGTGCCCCTTTTGTTGTCAATCACGCACCTTCCCTGAGATTCGGGGCGGACCAGGCTGACAGTATCATTGTGATAGGTCTAAAACGCTCACCAAAACGTCCTTGAACAGCATTTTTTCGGGTAAAACGGGCTTTTTAAGAAATATCACCTGACCGGTGAACATGCCACGGGTGACATCGCAGATGTTAAATGCTTCCTTGAACCGGCAGACGTAGAGGCAACCCAGCATTATTACCCGGAGACAGATCTGGCAGATCTTTCTGGATCGTCCGGATTATCAAGGGTTATTTCAGCGTCACCTTGAAAATGCCTGGGGAAGATCTGAACCGGCTGAAAAAATCCAGGTGAACCGATGGGAAAATCCCGAATCCTGCCTGAACCAGGGACAGGCCAAAGCAAATCAAAACAAATGCGAATATGAGCTTTGTGCAGTTTTTCATACCGGCTGACCCCTTTTGTCGAAACTGAGTAAAAGCCTGTCATCTTTATATTCTGCCTTGCTGATGTCATCATTCACCAGAGAATCCGGCAGGGTCAGTATCCGTGAATAGTTTCCTGCACTGATAATCAGATCGTTGTCTTTGCGGCCGATATCGAGCATGGATTTATCGATATTGGGTATCAGGATGGACAAAATGACGTGATGGTCCTTTTTTTCAAAGCAGACCGTATTGACTTCGGACAGCACGCCAGCAGGATCAAGATCTTTGTATACATCCCGGCCCATCTCCTCGAGCCGAGCCAGACCAATGGGCTCCTGATCATAGTGGGTGATGGGCAGAATCCGGGTATTGATAAATGATTTCTCAAGCACGGCCATCTGTTCATGCTGGAGTTGAAACCAGTTTTGAAAATACCCGCTGTTCAGCTCCCTTGGAAGCAGTTTGTTGACCATCACGGCATCGACAGGAAACCCGAACAGGGCAAAATAGGTAAACGCCCTTTTAGATTCGGCAATGGCAATCTTGTCCGGGTTGAGTACCAGCCGGATTGACGACTGCCCCGGATCTCTTAAAATGTCACCCAGCCGGCCGATATCTTCGATGATCCGGCTGAATGTGACATACAGTTCATCCTCGGGTAAAATCTGTTTCACGCCCTTGATCTGCTTTCCGATAGGGCGGATCAGTTTTAACAGGCTGCGCTCGACCTTGAGAATCTGATTGAATTTATTACTGGATGAGTCGGTCAGGGTGAGCAGGCGAAGCGTGCCTGCTGTGGGGGCGCAGTCAATGATCACAACATCCCAGTTCCCGCTTTCGATTTCCTTTAAAATCCGGGTCAGAAGAAATATGGCATCCATACCGGGGATCAGGGAGATCTCTTCGGCAATCATCCGGTCCATCTTCAGGTAAGAAAAGAAATCAGTCAGGTATTGCTGCACTGAATCCCAGTTTTCCTTAATTTCAGAAAGGATATCGACTTCCAGTATGGTCAGGTTTTCAGAGAGCTTGACCAGGCCGGGTTCCCCTTGAACATCCAGAATATCAAGCAGGTTGTGAGCCAGGTCGGAGCTGACCAGCAGGGTCTTTTTGCCACAGGCGGCTGACAGGGCGGCAGTGGCACTGGCATTGGTTGATTTGCCCACGCCGCCCTTGCCGATAAAGAGTATGATTCTCATGGTTTCCTCTCAGGAAATGGTTATTTTTTTGATAAC
Organism: uncultured Desulfobacula sp.; assembly: GCA_964560485.1. Lineage (GTDB taxonomy): Bacteria > Desulfobacterota > Desulfobacteria > Desulfobacterales > Desulfobacteraceae > Desulfobacula. The sequence continues at coordinate 12,779 of CAZLNA010000018.1, forward strand.
AGTGGGAGAAACCTCTCCCTGTTTCAAAAACAGGTTGAGAAGGTGTTCCATGGACTCAATATATTCATCAATTTCAGCAAACCGTTCGTTGAGAAATGAGATTTCTTCAGGATCCTGTCCGGTGTCCGACTCGAGCACTTTCAGTTCCCTGCTGCTGTCTGACATGATTTTTTTGATCCGGCCGATCTCGTCTTTGGCAATGGTGGACATGATTTCAGTTTCAATCTCCCAGATGCTGCCGCGTATGGCATAAAAATTTTTCCGTTCCCCCTTATGATAGACTTTTTTAACGATTTTCCATTGCTCCAGGATCCGGATATTGGTGGATACGGATGCTTTTGAGACTTCCAGCCGGCTGGCCATCTCATCCAGGCCCATGGGATCTTTTGAAAATAAAAGCAACCCTTCCAATTGCCCTGCAATACGGGAGAAACCAAACCGTTCTGCTTTTTCGCCAATCAGATGAATCAATTCGTTCCGGATATCTTCGATCTCTTTTTTCATGACGCCTCCTTGATTTTATTTTGTTCAGTACATACTGAACATTATGAACATAATGAATTATTGCCAGCCTGAAGTCAAGCTAAAAATAAAGACCGGATTGAATTTTTTAGGATCAGCCCTTTTGTTACTGTGGGAGGATAGGGCGGCGGGTAAATCCGGGGACGCAAATTTCTTAAATGCCAGGCATCTCTGACAAGGTAAGGAGAGGACACGTGACGAATCAACAGGAGAATATCTGTTCCGAAGTCGCTTCGGATGATCCCCGTTTAAAACTGCCCAAGGTGAGCTTCTACGGCCAGACTGAACTGGGCGGATCATTAGTGTCTTAATTTTAGTAAGTTTTTTGCCTGAGTAAAATTGGTAACAGCTATGAATTTTTTCATAGAAGCTGATTATATGAAAAAGCTACCACCTGCCAGCAGGTTTGCTAAATTAA
>CAZLNA010000019.1:0-13528 GCA_964560485.1 uncultured Desulfobacula sp.
ATTTCATCGGGCTCAATGGAAAAAAGATGCTCAATGCTCGGGGTGGTCCGGTCAAGGGTGATGGTCTTTTCCACCATGTGAGCGCCCAGGGCAATGGCGGCAATATCCATTTCCCAGCCCGGGGTATGGTCGGAAAAGGCCACCGGGCAGCCGAACATCTGCTTTAAGGTCGGGATCAGGTTGAGGTTGATACTCTCCAGCCGCGCCGGATAACCGGACGGGCAGTTATGGATAATGACCTGGTCGTTGCCGGTTTCAAGCACGGCATCATAGGCGCGCTCCACCTCTCCGATGGTGGCGTTGCCCGTATCAAGCTGGATACACAGACCGGTCCGGGCGCACGCCCTGATAAACGGCAGGTGATCCACATCACCGGAACAGATCTTGATCGTCGGCGCCCCCACGTCCACGAGAAAATCCACCTCATCCTGGAACGTGGCTGTGGAAAAAAAGATGATGCCCATGTCGTCGCAGTACTGCTTGACCTCCCGCCACTGGTCAAAGGTCAGGTACCGGCGCATGAGGATGTCATGGAGCGGCTCTGTTTTGGGCTGCCGTTCACCGGTCTCTTTGTTCACCAGGATCTCGTAGGAAAACGGCTGACTCCGGTCCGGGACCAGGCGGTCCGGGTCGAGGATCTGGAATTTTACGGCATCAGCGCCTGCCCCGGCAGCGTGGCGGACCAGCTCTTTTGCTGAAGCCACGCCGTCATGGGTCGGGCCGGCCTCAAACACAATGAATACCGGGTGACCGTCCCCGATCTTTTTTCCCCCAAGTGTCACCATAATAAACTCTCCACAACTTCACAGTTAAGAATAATACACACCGTTTTTCCTGGGAACAGGACCGGTGCTATTTGTTCCGTATAAAGACCGGGTTGAACCGCCCCCCGGTCAGCAGGGCGTCTGCACTGCCCCTGTCAATGGCCTCAAGACAGGTGTCAAGGGCCTTTTCCACTGCATCAAGATAAATCTCAATGTCTGCCGGGGTATGGGCCTGGCAGTAGTTGTTCACCCCGAGGGTCAAAATTCCGCTGCCGGCGGTTTCCTGGATAAAGAGACTTTTAAAATCAAGGCTGCTCAGAGGGCCGCAGTCATTGAAAATGATACCCGAATGCGGGGCAAGCCCTTTGGTGCAGGCAAACGTTCCTGCGTCTTTTGCTTCTATGATCCGCTCCACACCTGCTTTCCACAGGTCGCCAAGACCCCAGGTATGGTCAAAATAATTTTCCGTTTCCATGATCCGGATGGTTTCAAGGGCAGCTGCCATGGACAGGGTTTCACCGCCGAATGTGGTGGAAACAAAGGCGCCCTGGTCAATCATGGCCATGATATCCTGTTGCCCGGCCAGAAAGGAGAGGGGCATGCCGTTGGCCAGGCCCTTGCCCATGCAGCACAGGTCCGGCGTCACATTGTAATGCGCCTGGGCGCCGCCCAGGGCCACCCTGAACCCGGTGACCACCTCGTCAAAAATCAGGACAGCCGAATGCTTTGTGCACAAGCGTCTGACCTGTTCTAAAAAATTATTCTCCGGCTCATCCACTGCCACCGGCTCAAGAATCACGGCAGCCACCCGGTCCCTGTGCTGCTCAAGAAGGGTGTCAAGGGTTTTGATATCGTTATAATCAAATACAGCAGTCAGATCTGCCACCGGCCCGGGGACCCCGCGGTTGTTCGATGTGGTGCCCACATACCAGTCATGGAAGCCGTGATAGCCGCAGCAGAGCACCAGATCCCGTCCTGTGAACGCCCGTGCCAGGCGGACAGCCGCGGTTGTCGCATCAGAACCGTTTTTTACGAATTTCACCATCTTGGCGCATGGAATGATGTCCACGATTTTTTCCGCCAGTTCAACTTCAACAGCATGGGGCTGGGTAAAAGAAATTCCCATTTCCATCTGGGCCCGGATGGCCCTGTTGATGCGCGCATCATTATACCCGATGGTGACCGGGCCGAGACCGAGCAGAAAATCGATAAAGACATTACCGTCCACATCTGTCACCCTGGCCCCGTCCCCTTTTTGAAGAAAGGCGGGTGCAGCCCCTTCGCAGAAGCATCGAAAACTCTTTGAATACGTCTGGGCTGCGGACGGGATGGTCTTTTTTGCCCTTTCAAGCAGGTCAAGTGATCTGTCAAATTTCATTATCTTGTCTTTCCTTAAGGTGTTATGTTAATTTCCCATACACAAGAGCCCATTTCAATCAATTTATCTGATCGCCGCCCCTTTTCAATCACGGTCCGGATATGGTACCGTTGATCTTCAGCAACTACTGGGACTGCCCTTAAACGGACTGGATTCAAGCGATGGCAACACAGCCTCATTTACTCATCCGGGCGGATGCCACACCGTCCATTGGTATTGGCCATATCATGCGGTGCATTGCACTGGCCCAGGAATGGATCCGTCTTTCCGGCAGGGTGACCTTTCTCTCCTGCTGCACCAGCGATCTGCTGGCAGACCGGGTCACACAGACCGGTGCCGCCCTGGTCCGGCTTGATCCGGATGCTTTTGACCGTCATATCAGAACCACCCTCAATGTGCTTGCTGAAGATGAGTTCACAGCCGTGGCAGCAGACGGATACCAGTTCACGCCTGGGGATCATGCCAGCCTTGGTGATTCCGGCACCACGCTGCTGGTCATTGACGACTACCACCACCTGCCGGTTTATAACGCTGACCTGGTGTTGAACCAGAATCTGGGGGCTGAACAGATGGCCTACAATACCCGGGCCGACACCCGGATGCTGCTCGGCAGCAGATACACCCTGCTCCGGGATGAGTTTCTCTCTTCTGCCCGCCCGGCTGCCACTGCCGGACCGCCTGACAGCCCGACCCGCCTCCTGGTTTCCATGGGCGGATCTGATCCGGACAACACCACAGCCAAAGTGGCTGAAGCGCTTTGCCGGCTTGATCCTGAATCCCTGTCCGTGCGCATCATCCTCGGCCCGGCCTGCGCCCATCTTGAAAATGTCCGCCAGGCACTTGAACTGGCTGATTTTCCCTGGCAGATCATCACAGACGCCCGGGACATGCCCACCCAGATGGCATGGGCAGATATGGCCATTGCAGCGGCAGGTTCCACCGCATGGGAACTGCTCTATACCGGTACGCCAGCCGTTTATCTCGTTAATGCTGAAAATCAGCAGGGTGTGGCAGATGCGCTTGCCGCAGCCGATGCCGGTATCAATGCCGGCTGGCACGCGGATATCGATGCAGACCGCCTGAGTACCATGATCCAAAACCTGGTCCAGACCCCTGAACTGCAGACTGCCATGGCCAACACCGGTAAATCCCTCATTGACGGTGCCGGTCGTGAGCGGGTGGTCAGGGCCATTCTGGATAATTCAGGCCTGCCCCTATAAAACCGGCAGGTCCGGAAATTCCAGCCCTGCTGCTGTCCAGTAGGCCCTCACCCGGTCAAGGGTCTGTTCTGCCTTTTCAAGCGCCTCGGGCACCGGTTTTTTCAAGGATGCGTTAAATGTTTCAGGCTGATACTCTTTTCCCATATTTTCTGCGTAATTCTTCAGGAAAGTTTCATATTCCCTGCCAAAGGCCACTGGAATAATTTTTCCCCTGATCGTTTCTTTGTACCGGGCAAACGAGACATAGAGTTTTTCATAGTACAATAAAAATTTTTCATAAAACGGCAGCCGGTCAAACGCCTCTTCAGAACCGGCCATGGGGACCAGCATCTCCTTCCATTCAGTGTAAAAAGAGGGCAGCACCGGCGAAGCCAGGTCAATGGAATCCAGATGGGCCATGGAAAATGCTGCGGTCAGCGGATGCCGCAGGGTGGTGATATAGGTGGCCGATTCTCCGAACACATGGTCCATGGCCGGCAGGCCAAAGGAAAGGGTCTGGTGCTTTTTCACCACGGTCTGACGGCCCGGCATCTCCCGGTTCACCCAGGCCAGCAGCTGGGCCAGTTCAAAAAACAGGTTCATCCCGGCAATGGGTTTTTCATGATAATAATAATACTCGTATTTGGGTATCCGGTCATGGAGCATGGCCATATCAAGCGTGGTATACGGGATATCATGGATCTTGGACAGCTCTGCCAGAAGATAGGTTCCGCCCGAGCGCATGATGCCTGTGACAAAGACAAACTGCCGCTGGTTGATGAGCTGCTTTAAAGGCGCCGGATCTGCATGGGTCATCAGGTCAAAGACCTTGACCGTCTCATCGAGAAAGGCCCGAAGCGCCCCTTCTCCGTCCGGCGTCTGCACAGATGCAAACGATGCATCGTGAAGGCGGTCAGACTTTTCATTATCCCGGTTATGCCCGGACAGCCCCCTGGCATTCCAGAACGAGTGGGGCGGTATCCCTGCAATGGTGCGGCCGACATATAAAAACGTGGGATTGTGGATATTGATATCAAATTTTTTAGTGATATTTATTTTCAAAGTGGTTCCTTTCAAACGTCTGATCCATTCTTCGGATCTGTTTGATTTATTTTTATGATCCGGCAGACCGCTGTCACCTTGTCTGCTTCCATGGCCGCCTGGCTGAATTCAAGCCTGAAGTCTCCCACCTCTATAAACGCAGGCGGATATCCTTCACCATCCAGCATCCGGATATAATCATATACCTGGTCAAGGGAGTCAAGGGGCGCCAGGTTTCCCTGCTCCGGTGTCCGGCGGCCAAAACAGACCGGTTCGCCTTCCTGTTTTACCGGTACTGGCCGCTTTGAAAGGATCTCGGGAATCATCTGGCTGTAAATGATGGCTGATGCCTTGTCAAACAGCTCTTCTGCACTTCCCCGGCTCAAGTCGAAATCTTTTTTGCAGTAGATATCGCCCCCATCCACTTCCCTGACAACTGTAATGGCGGAAATCTTTGTCTTGTAAATGCCCCTTGAGATCAGGTTCTGCATCGGGCTGCCCCCGCGGCCGAAAGGCAGGTCGGTCATGTGAAAGACCACGCATTTAAACCGGTCAAAAACGCTCTCGGGAATCAGGCTGGACCAGTGGGGGAAAAAGACAAACTCCGGTGCTGCCATGTCCAGCACTTCCGGTGTCAGTTGTTCCGGGTCAGTCATCAGTATCCAGTTGTACGCTGTGTTCGAAGCTTTGATCTCATAAAAACGGGAAATGTTCCAGGACTTGACAGTGGCCACCACAAGGTTCGGGTGTTCAGGATAAAAGGTCAGTTCGATATATGTGTCAGTTTCATTTTCAAACCTGAACCCGGCCTTTAAAAAGGCCTGCCGGCTGGCGGTATTATCCTTTTTCACCCGGCCATGGATGGCGCTTATTCCAGGATGCGCCGCCAGCCAGGTCCGGCAGCCCATGAGCAGCAGCAAAGTGCCGTACCCCTTTGACCGTTCCCGGTCTGTCACAGCAAAATCAATCCATGCCTGATCGTCTTCACTGTCAAAGCGGATCTGGCCGATGGGTTCGGCTCCCTTTTGCAGGATAAAAATATCGCGTGAATCCTTTTCCAGGCTCTTTTCGAACCACTGTTGATGGTCGGATAATTTGACTTCCCGGTCATCAAACATCTGACAGCGGGTGGAAGGGTGGTTGCGCAGGTCAAATAAGAACTGCTCATGCTCAGGTCCGGCAGGAATCATGTCAAGGGGCTGCATCATCCGGTCCGGCCCTGATCAGCGGTAAATATTGTATACCGGTTTTCTGGGAAGACGGATTTTATAAAATACCGGATCCCGGACATCAAGACCTGCCTCAAGCAGATGGTCTTTTGCGATCTTGGTGCTCTGTTCATGGAAGTGGAAGATATTGGCTGCAGACACCGCATCTGCTTTTCCACGGGTGATGCCGTCCACCATGTGCGCCCATTCCCCAACCCCACCGGATGCAATCACCGGAATATCCACCTGATCGGAGATTATTGAGAGCAGCTCACAGTCGTAGCCATTCCTGGCACCGTCCTGGTCAATGGAGGTGACAAAAAGCTCGCCCGCGCCTTTTGCCTCTGCTGTTTTCGCCCAGGTGACCGCATCCATGCCAGTGGGTTCGCGGCCCCGGTCAATATAGACTTCATGAAAGCCCTGTTCATTGAGCCGGGTGTCAATGGAGACCACAATACACTGGCGCCCGAATTTGGTGGAGGCCCGGGTAATAAAATCCGGGTGTCTGAACCCGTGTGTGTTGACAATCACCTTGTCTGCCCCGTTGGCCAGCAGTTCCCTGATATTGTCGCAGTCCGTAATCCATCCGCCCGCGGTCAGCGGGACAAAACAGCGCTCAGACAGGCCTTCAATCACCTGAAGAAATTCAGGGGCGTATTCATCTTCCCTGGATGCATTTAAAATGACAATTTCATCCACCGCCCAGGTGTTGAAGAAATCCACGGCGGTGATGGCATTGCCCACCACATTGGTATGCTTGAAACCAATGCTCTGGACAATCATGCCTTTGCTCCAGACCAGACAGGCGATCAAGCGTTTTTTAAGCATGGCAGACCTCCGCATATTCACAGAAATTATTCAGCACCTGAAGGCCTGCGCCCAGACTTTTCTCCGGGTGGAACTGGACACCGAAGATATTGTCTTTTTCAACACTGGCAACAATATCCATGCCATGGTAGCAGGTGGCGGTCACCTCCTGTTCATGGGCGGCATTCAAATAGAAACTGTGTACAAAATAAAAGACCGGGTCCTTGTCCACATTATTGAAAAGGACACCAGGGGTTTTTACCGAAAGGTTGTTCCAGCCCATGTGCGGAATCTTGAAGCTGTGGTCCGAGACAGTGATTTTTTCCACCGCGCCCGTGATCCATCCCAGGCCGAGGCACTGGCCGAATTCAGAGCTCAGGTCTGCCAGAAACTGCATGCCCAGACAGATCCCCAGATACGGTTTTCCGCCGTGAACCACCTCTTCTTCCAGACGGGGCACAAACCCCTTTTCGGTCAGGTTCTTCATGCCGTCGGCAAAGGCTCCGACACCGGGAAGGATAATGGCGTCCACGTCAGCCAGCCGGTCCGGTGTTTTAATCACCTGCACCGGTTTTTCAAGCGCCTTGATGGCATTGTAAATCGACTTTAAATTGCCCATGCCGTAGTCTATGATTCCGTACTGTGTCTCCATGCGTCTTCTGCCTTATAAAATGAGGTATCCGTCATCACGCTCCCAGTAATAAGGGGGCAGGTTCTGCCGGTATTCGGCATTGGTCTTGTCCACGGGCAGGCGGACCGCATCAAGCCCCGGATCATCCAGATGGTTGGCAATACTGTCTTTCACCTGCCAGATGCCGGCTGCGTCTTTTTCCCAGATTCTCAGATCCCGCATGGGTTCCACCGCTTCCATGAACTCGTCTTCGGTCATGCCCACCCAGTTGAGATAGACATCAAGATCAGAGGGACGGACATGGTCGTATGTTTTCACCATTTCAATGCCTTCCTCCCGGGTCATCCGGCCGTGCCGGATCTCCATGCTGGCATCATCTGTGGCGCGGCCGTAGCCGAATTTCAGGTATTTGAGATAATCGTGGGTGCCGCACTGGTGGAGACCGTCCAGCTTGTCATACAGATTAAAAGTCCTGTCCTTTTTGACGGCTGTCCTGAAATCATATTCATCAATGAGCAGTTCTGCCTGGGCTTTGCCGTCCCAGAAAAAGTAATTGCTGATGTAGATCCCGGTCACCCCCACCCGTTCGATATCTTCTTCCTTAGGATAGATATAGGGTGCGATATCCCGTTCTGTAATGCCTTCGTAGCCGATAATGTCTTCGGGTTCAAACCCGCGCATGCTGTGTTCCTGGCGGCATTTCTTGGTAAATTCCACCATGTCCTGCATATTGAACATACCGGTGAGTTCGGCAAACCCGTGTTCCCCCCAGACCACCAGCGGGATATTGTACATCACCGCTGCCTGGATCGGGAAGGTCATGATCCCGGCGTGAGAATGCCAGTCCACATCCCCCACTGTCTTGAGCATATGCCGGGAAATTCTGCGGACCGCATTTTCATTGGGGGTAAACCGGAGAAGATCGCAGTCGATTTTCTTGGCCATGTTCTGAAGGTTGTAGATCCCTTCACGGGTGTTAAACGTATGGTTGAATGTGACCAGAAGCGGGTTCAAACCGTATTTTTTTGCAATATAGGCCTGGAAAAAACTGTCTTTGCCGCCACTGACCGGCACCACGCAGTCGTATATATTATTTCGTTCTTTTGAGATGGCTTTGAATTTTTCAATGGTCTGGACAAACCACTGCTCGCGTTCGGGCCAGTCAATCTGTTCTCTGGACTCATGCATCCGGCATCCGCTGCAGACGCCCTGATCATCAAAAACAATGGTCGGTTTGGCATTTTCCGGATAACAGCAACGTGTACAATATTTCATGAACCTTTCTCCTTAAATTACATTTGTACATTATATCGGCTGATCGGCTCCTGACTTGCAATTTTCTTTTTGGCCCGCTTTCCGATGATCGTTTCTTTAAGTGCCGGCGGCAGCCCTTTGGCCTGCTTTCCAGACCTTAAAATGATCAGGTGGTCGTCAGTGATGATTTCACCTGCCGCAATGGGTATTCTGGCATAAATGCTTCTTCTGGCAAATTCGTACAACTCAAGTTCCTGGTCCTGAACCTTCTTGGTTTCATCTCCCAGGGCATGCTCCATCATGCGGATACTGCGGACCATTCTATCAAGCTCATCCGGCAGGATGGCAAAGGCATGATCCGGCCCAGGCAGGTCATTGCCTGTGGTAAAATGCTTTTCCACCATGCAGGCGCCCATGGCCACCGCGCCTGCCGGTCCGATCACAGGATTCCTGGAGTGATCGGAAAACCCCACGGGCAGACCAAAGGCATTGGCAAGGGCCGGGATGGTCTTCAGGTGAAGACTCTCCAGCGGCGCCGGATATTTGGCTGTACACTGCATCAGGATCAGGTCCTGATTGCCTGCCTCTCTGACCGCTTTGACTGCCGCCTCAATGTCTGCCATGTCAGAGGCGCCTGTGGAAAGGATGACAGGCTTGTTCTTGGCTGCTATATATTTCAGAAGCGGAATATGGGAAATCGTGTATGAGGCGATTTTATAGGCCGGCACCTCGATTGCTTCAAGCTGGTCAACTGCCTTTTCGTCAAACGGGGTGCACAAAAAGACAATTTTCTTTTTCCGGCAGTGTTCTGCCAGATCCGGCAGCCAGTCCCCGGGCAGTTCCATTTCCTGTATAATATCAAATATAGAGGTCTGGCTGCCCAGGTAATCGGCAAATCCGGCTTTTTTGACATACAGGGTTTCTGCCCGGTAGAGCTGAAACTTGACCGCATCTGCCCCGGCACGGGCTGCCAGGTCGATCAGATCAATGGCCTGTCTGAAATTAGTATCCGGGTCTTTGCTGATCCTGAAATTGGCGCCGGCCTCGGCAATGACATAACAGGGCTGATTCTCCCCCACTTTTCTGCCGGCTATCTTAATCGTCCTCATGACGGTTCCCTTTTGTTTCTCCCTGGCCGGGTTACTCTTTTTCAAACACCATGGTCAGGTAGTAGGCAAAAAAATCAGATGCTGTTACTTCACTGTTCAGTCGCCGGCTCCACGGCAGCACATTATTGTAAAAATACTGGGACATCCCGTGCTTGGAATACAGAAAAGAATTCATGACATTGGTCATATTCCCCTTGCGGTGGAAAACCGGTTTCAGCCCGTATTTTTTCGCCACTTCAAAATACCGGCCCACTGTCATGTGGTGATTGATAAAATAGATGGCTTTTTCTGCGTATTCCGCCAGATCCGGCCGGACCTCCCGGTAGTACCTCAAGATATCCTCGTGGCTGAGAAAGGCCTGGAGGAACGGCGCGTCCATGGGAAGCCCGGTGGCACCGAAAAGAATATTGTACCAGTTGCCCACTGTCACAAAGAAAGTTCCCCCGGGTGCAAGCAGGGATGAAATTTTCGCCATGCTCTGGTCTGCATCAAAATAGTCGAGTGAACTGAAAGCGGTCACCAGGTCAAACCCGTCCGCAGGCGGTGTCTCCCATTTGAGAAAATCATCCACCACATATTCATTCATGGTAAAATCGGCATCCTGCGCAAATTCAATGAACATGGGGAAAATTGATCCGTGCATGATCATGATTTCCTCTGCTGTTGATTTCATCTGCTGTTTGTTCTGGTCGACGCCGTTGATGACCACGTCTATGAGCTGGGCCGTATATTTTTCAAGCAGGTGGTGCTGGTCCTGTTGTACCCGCCGGTCCACCCAGTCCACGCCCCAGGCTTCTTTTGCCATGCCGGCCGCCTTGACCATGGCCGGCTGCACCGCCATGCCGGTCCCGATATCGAGCATCCGTTCAAATACAGGATAGGTCCCGTAGATCTCGCGCAGGGTTTCCAGAAAATAGGTCACCACGGCCAGCTTGTTGCACAAAAATCCCAGAGTCAGCTCAGGATAGGCTTTCTTAACAAATACGGCATCATAATAGGCCAAGAATTTTTCAGGCTTATTGGGACAGTTCTGCTCATACCAGTTGGGGATCAGCGGGATGGTGAGATCGTCAGAGGTCGTAAATTGGGCCTGTTTCATATCTGCCTTTCAGGTTCTTTTAATGGTTTCAGTGGATCAGGTTGTTGTCAGACAGCAGTTTCGTCATTTCCTTGACGGTAAGGAACCAGGAATTTGTCCCTGAACAATATTCAAAGCCTTCTCCTAAGGAAACACCTGTGGGATCAAGCCGTCTTTTTTCGTAAAACCGGAACTCAGGCTCAATCACATACCGGTCCGGATATTCAACCGCCAGTCTCGATTCGTCCAGCGGAATCATGACCTCATGCAGTTTTTCACCCGGCCGGATACCGATCTCCTCTATTTCGCAGTCCGGGCCGATGGCACGGGCCAGGTCCATGATGTTCATGCTCGGCAGTTTGGGCACAAAGAGTTCCCCGCCCACCATGGTCTCCAGGCTGGTAAAAACGAATTTGACCGCCTGCTCAAGCGTAATCCAGAACCGCGTCATTCTCGGGTCTGTCACCGGCAGGACACCGGTCTTTCTTTTTTCCATGAAAAAGGGAATGACACTGCCCCGGCTGCCCATGACATTGCCGTACCGGACCACACCGAATATGGTCCTGCAGCGTTTGCCGGTATAGGAATTGCCGGCAATGAAAATCTTGTCTGAACACAGCTTTGTTGCGCCGTAAAGATTAACCGGGTTGGCAGCCTTGTCCGTGCTCAGGGCGATAACCTTGTCCACATTATGGTCAATGGCGGCGTCAATGACGTTCTGGGCGCCGATAATATTGGTTTTCACCGCTTCAAAGGGGTTGTACTCGGCAGCAGGCACCTGCTTTAAGGCGGCCGCGTGAATGACGATATCCACATCGGTGAATGCCCGGTAAAGACGGTCCTTGTCCCTGACATCCCCGATAAAATACCGGACCGGTGTGCTCCCGTCGTCCGGAAATATTTGCCGCATCTCGTGCTGTTTGAGCTCATCCCTGCTGAAAATGATCACTTTGTCAGGAGAATATCCATCAAGGATCATCCGGGTGCATTTTTTGCCAAAAGAGCCGGTACCCCCCGTTATCAGGATTACTTTCTTATCGAACATCTTGTCCCCTTTTATCCAAAACGGTTTTTATCGTGAAAAGAGCAATTGCAAGGATTATACCAGATTCCTGCGCGATCGTCTGGTATTAAATTTGCTTTACTTGAACAAAGCAGATAGCATATGATGACTCAAACCCTTTTTACAAGGAAACAATATGTCTGTACTTGTCATTGCCGCCCATCCAGATGATGAGACCCTGGGCTGCGGCGGAACTATTGCACGACTTTCAGCAGAAAAAGAGCCGGTCCATATTCTGATCCTGGGAGAAGGGATCCGGTCCCGCTCAGAAAAAGACGACGGAAGCGAAACCGGCCGGATCGATGCGCTTCAGACCCATGCACAAAAAGCGGCCGGCATTCTCAATGCGGCAGACATCGCCTTTGAATCCTTTCCTGACAACCGCTTTGACAGCGTCCCCCTGCTCGATATCGTAAAGTGTATTGAGCATCATATCGAAATGCACCGCCCGCACACGCTTTTCACCCATTTTGGCGGGGACCTCAACATTGACCATTCCGTCACATTCCGGGCCGCACTCACTGCTGCCCGGCCCATGACCGGAACAAGCATCAAAAATATATTTGCCTTTGAAACCCTTTCTGCCACAGACTGGGCCTTTGATAGAATCAACAGCGGGTTTTCCCCCACGTATTTTGTGAATATCGAAGACCATATCGAGCAGAAAATAAAGGCCATGCAGGCCTACACAGGTGAAATAAGAACCTTTCCACACCCCAGGTCCGAAGAGGCCATCGACGCCCTGGCCAGATACCGGGGCAGTACGGCAGGGTTTAATTTCTGCGAGGCCTTTTGCACCATCCGGCAGCTGAATCCTTAATCCTCAAATAAAACAGGAAACCGATGCAGACAAAAAACAAATCGCTGATTTACTGGATCCTTCAAGACAACCAGATCACACCTTTCCTCACGGCTTTTCTGGAACTGATCGCCCACCGGACCCATGAATTTCTCGATATCAGGTTCATGGTCCCTGACATCTGCCATCAGGCCCTCAAAGACCTTGAAAAACTAAAACCCCTGCCTTTCCCGGTATCATCGAGCATTGAACCGGATTCCTACCAGGGGTATGACAGGAAACGCAACCTGCTGGGCAACGATGCTTTTTCAGAGGGCCTCTGCTTTTACCAGCCCCTGCTGCTAGATGATCTGGGCGGGGGAAATATTCATACGATCAATCTTCATATACCGGAAAATGAGCCGGTGAAGGCGGTCATGCTGCAGATTCCCACGCCCCTGGGCTCTTCTGAGACAGAAGAGCGTATTTTTTACGCTTGGGTCCACTGGGCCAAAGCCCATGGAGTGCCGGTCATCGGGTATGAACTGCTGCCCCTGGACACACGGTGGACACTGGCCCCTTCCCTGATGGACGGCATCATTACCACCCGCCAGGACTCTTATGACTACCTCACCAGTGACCATGCCCGGCTGGACCAGACCATCTGGCTGCTTCCCCGGTTTGAAGGCAAGATGTTCTCACCGGCCACACCGCCCTTCTGGCGGAACGGCCTGGGCTATTCATACACCTACCAGGGAGAATTCAATCTTGATCCTAAAAAGACCGTACTCTACATCCCCCACAATGTGGCCATGGTGCATGAATACAACAAACTGCTCCAGATTCTCAGCCCGTTCAGGGATAAGCTTAATCTGATGTTCTGCATTGGAAAGGACCAGGTCAGGGGTGCCCACTCACACCAGGAAATCATTGAAATTGTCTGTAAAAAGGATCTCAAGCAATACTCATACTCTTTTCACGATCTGGGCAGCCCGTATGAAATGGCCGCCGCAGACGGACTGGTGGCCGCATCCACCTGTTACGGCACAGTGGTTTCTGCTGCTGCCGGAATTCCCGGGATAGTCTTTGATCCGGTGCTGCCCCCGGCCCAGCGGGGCTGCCTGAACCGGGTCAATACAACCGGGCAGCTCTGTGACACTGTGTCTGAACTGATTGAATCCCACAACAAGCGGACGGAACTGTCGCGTATCCTATTAC
>CAZLNA010000020.1:0-13118 GCA_964560485.1 uncultured Desulfobacula sp.
ATTCCGCCACCTGATTCATCTCATGGGTCCGAATCTGGATTTCCACCCGTTCACCTTTAGGGCCGATCACCGTGGTGTGGATGGACTGGTACATATTGGGCTTGGGGTTGCCGATATAGTCCTTGATTTTATAATAAATCGGCTTCCACATGGAATGGACGGCTCCCATGGCTGCATAACACTGGGGGATGGTCTCCAGAATTATTCGAAACGCGATAATATCATAGACCTCGTCAAACTCAAGGTTCTGGGAGATCATTTTCTGATAAATGGAATAATGGGCTTTGTAACGGCCCTTGATCTCGCCTTCAAGCCCCATTTCAGCCATTTTTTCATGCAGTTTTTCACTGACTTCCTTGATATAGCTTTCTTTTTCGTCCTTGGCCCTGTTCACCAGGGCATCCACCCGGTCGAACTCATCTCTGAGGGTATAATAAAAAGCAATTTCCTCCAGTTCGTTCTTGATCCAGAAGATACCGAGCCGGGCAGCAATCGGGGCGTAGATATCCAGGGTTTCCTGGGCGATGGCCGCCTGTTTTTCAGGGCTTTTGTGATATTTAAGGGTCCGCATGTTATGGATGCGGTCAGCCAGCTTGATCAGGATGACACGGATATCGTCCGCCATGGCCAGGATCATTTTGCGCAGGCTTTCCGCCTGCTGGACGACTTTCTTAGAGGACGGGATGGCAGACAGCTTGGTCACGCCTGAAACGATATGGGCCACGCTGGGACCGAACATCTGCTCGATGTCCTCACGGGTGGCAGGCGTGTCTTCAATGACGTCGTGGAGAAGGGCCGCGGCAATGCTTTCGACATCCACCCGCATGTCTGCCAGGATATTGGCCACTTCAAGCGGATGCGAAAGATAGGGTTCGCCGGACAGCCTTACCTGGCCTTCGTGCACCCGGGCCGAATAGATGTATGCCCTGTCGATGATGTCCAGATCTTTGCCTGGTTGATAATCAGAAATCTTGTCAAGTATGTCTGTTATCCGGATCATCGCAGGCTTTTTATTGCGTTAATACGCTTTGGCAAACAGGACCCGCCGGGAACTGGCATTTCCGCAGCAGATACAGTTACCAGCTTCTGTGGGGCTGTCAAACGGGATACAGCGGATGGTGACGGAAAGCTCTTTTTTAATGGTTGCTTCACACTCATCAGAGCCGCACCAGTGTGCCCTGACAAAGGCGCCGTTATCAAACCCTCCGGCGTTCTGATACAATTCATAGAACGCCTCTTTTTCATCAATGTCAAAGGTGTTTTCCTTCTGGTAACTGATCGCACGATTGAACAGATTGTCTTGTATATTATCAAGGATGTCAACAACCCGGGAAATAAATTCTTCCCGGTCCATGGATTCCTTCTGATTCGATGCCCTGTCCCGGCGGGCCATGAATACCGCATTGTTCTCAATGTCTCTGGGCCCGAGCTCAATGCGGAGCGGAACTCCTTTTTTCACCCACTCCCAGCCCCTTGCCCCGCCAATATCACGGTCATCCAGCTCAACAATGATCGGCCGGCCATGAAATACTTTCTCTTCCAGGGCATCTTTGAGTTTGGCTGCACTTTCAAGGACAGGCCGGTTATCACCGCCTTTCTTAATTATCGGAAGAATCACCGCATGGGCCGGTGCCACACGCGGCGGCAGCACCAGGCCGTCGTCATCGGAGTGAACCATGATCATTCCGCCGATCATTCGCGTGGAGGTTCCCCAGGAAGTGGTCCATGCATATTCTTCAGTGCCGGCCTCTGTCTGAAAGGTAATATCTGAGCCTTTTGCAAAATTCTGGCCCAGAAAATGAGAGGTTCCGGCCTGGAGAGCCCGTTTGTCCTGCATCATGGCTTCGATACAGGTGGTATCATCTGCACCGGGAAACCGCTCAGACGGGGTTTTTCTGCCCCGGATCACCGGCATGGCCAGGTGTTCTTCCACAAACCGGGTATAGACATCGAGCATCTGCATGGTCCGCTCTCTGGCCTCATCTGCTGTTGCATGGGCCGTATGTCCTTCCTGCCACAAAAACTCACTGGTTCTTAAAAACATCCGGGTCCGCATCTCCCAGCGAACCACGTTGGCCCACTGGTTTAAGAGAATGGGAAGATCACGGTAGCTTGATGTCCATTTGGCCATGGATTCACCAATGATGGTTTCAGAGGTCGGCCTTACAATCAGCGGCTCAGCCAGTTTCCCGGCCGGCTGCAAACCATTGTTATCTGCGGAAGGTTCAAGCCGGTGGTGGGTCACCACAGCGCACTCTTTTGCAAACCCTTCCACATGTTCGGCTTCTTTTTCAAGGTAGCTTAGAGGAATAAACAGCGGGAAATAGGCATTTTTTACACCGGTTTCCTTGAACAGAGCATCCATCTGGTTCATGATATTCTCCCAGACGGCATATCCCCAGGGTTTGATCACCATACAGCCCCGAACAGGAGAATTTTCAGACATATCCGAGGCCTTGACCACGGCCTGGTACCAACCCGGATAGTCTTCTGCCCGTGTGGGGCTGATTGCTGATTTATTCTTTTTTGCCATTTGTATCCTCCGACTTGATCGTCATTTTATCTATTTCGCTGAGCAGCTGGTCCACCAGGTCTTCTTCATTTATCTTCCGGACCACTTTTCCATGTTTGAACAATATCCCTTTTCCTTTTCCGCCCCCGGCTATCCCGATATCGGCTTCCTTTGCTTCTCCCGGGCCGTTGACTTCACAGCCCATAATGGCAACTTTAATCTGTGAGGTCCTTTCAAGTAAAGCTTTTTCTGTCTGCCGGGCTATTTTAAACAGGTCCATTCGACATCGCCCGCAGGTCGGGCAGGAAATCAGTTCCGGACCTCTGTTGCGGATACCCAGTGCCCTGAGAATTTCATACCCGGTGCGGATCTCTTCCACAGGATCGCGGGTCAAAGAGACCCTGAGTGTATCGCCGATACCTTCAGAGAGAAGCATGCCGATACCAATGGCCGATTTCGTAATTCCGGCATACAGCCCGCCGGCCTCTGTAACTCCCAGATGAAATGGAACGTCGGTTTTGTCTGCTAAGAGCCGGTAGGCTGTTACGGTCCGTTCAACATCAGATGCTTTTAACGAAACCTTAATTTGTCTGAAGCCTAAATCTTCAAGTATTCTTATATTGGTCAGCGCACTTTCCACCATGGCCTCGGGTGTGGGACCGAACTTCTGTTCAATCTCTTTTTCAAGAGAACCGGCATTCACCCCGATCCGGATGGGGATATCGTATTCTGTGGCACAGTCGACAACCGCTTTGATTTTTCTGGCCGCCCCGATATTACCGGGATTGATTCTCAGTGCATCGGCTCCGGCCGTTGCCGATGCCAGAGCCAGACGGTAGTCGAAATGAATATCTGCAATCAGGGGGATGGAAATACCTTGCCTGATTTTTTCTATGGCCAGGGCCGCATCCATGTCCGGCACGGCAACACGGATGATATCGCAGCCGGCCCGCTCCAGGGAGAGGATCTGCGCCACTGTTGCCTTGACATCCCTTGTATCTGTATTGGTCATGGACTGGACCGATATCACGGCATCAGATCCGACCGCCACGCTGCCCACACAAATCTGCCGGGTTTTTCTGCGCTTTTTAACCAGAGACATGTTACAACATCCCCTATTCTGCATAAAATAATAAAAGCTTACAGCATGTTTCCTGACTGTAAGCAATTTTGTCTGTCACACATATCCTTTAAAATATCAAAGCTTAAGGGTTTATTCAAGACCAGGTTTGACGTCAGACCGGTTTCCATGGCCCCTGCCGGACGTCCGGTTAAAGCGGCCCTGGAATCTGTTTAAAATAGGTTGACAGACAGGCCAGAGACCGGTTCAACAGGTTCCGGTTAAACACTTCAATGCTGACCACCCCATGGTAGGTTTCCAGCCAGGAGACAATCGCTGCCATATGATCTGCTGTCAGCCGGTCAAGGCTGGTGTGGTCCTTTATTGTCTCTGCTGTCTTTGCCACGCCGTGAAGATGGACTGCAGCAATTTTTTCTTTCTGCGTATGCGCGATTGACTGCCAGTCGTGGCCATGAACCAGTGCATGACCGATATCCAGACAGATCCTCAGATTGAAATCCCGGACCACCGGGGCAATCCATTCAAACGGGTAATCCAGTGTTTCAATGGATACCTGTTCCGGCTGGGCCAGGCAGGAAACAAATGGTGTCAGCCGGTTTTCAAGCGTCTCTCTGAATGTCTGGACCCCTGCCGCATCCACAATATCTGAGCGCATGGTGTCCGGGAGTTCAAGATGAAGGGTATGGGTGGATACATTCAACCGTGAAAAACGGTCCATGACGATGAGCAGGGTGTCACGCGCTTTTTTCGCCTCCTCTGCAGATCCCCGGCTAAGGCTGACATCCACTGGCAGGTGAACATTATAAATCACCCCGTGTTTTTCTGATAATGCCAGAAGATCGTCGACAACCTGTTTTGACGGCAGGACAGATGAGGGCTGACTTTCAAACACCAGAAGCTCTATCTGGTCAAAATAGGGGCTTAAAAATTCAACATTCGGAACAATGTGGTCGGCAAGAATAAACGATGTGGTGGACAGTTGAAATGATTTTGTGCGCATATGGATCCTGCTGCCTTATCCCGCAAAGAGGATGATACCGGCTGCAAATGATGCGGTGAGGCTTGACAAAAGCATCAGCTCGCAGGCCTGTTTAATCTTGATCGGTTCCGGGTTTTGAAACCTGGACCCGATCAAGGGCTTTTCCACCACTTTACCATGATAGATACTGGGGCCGCCCAGGCGGATCTGAAGCGCTCCGCTGAAAGCAGCTTCAGGGTATCCGGCATTGGGGCTTTTATGGCAGCGGCCGTCAGACAAACCGGTTTGAAATGCTTTTTTTCCTCTGGAAACAGAGAGCAGCATGGCAGACAAGCTGATAAAAAGAATCGACAGGCGGGCAGGTACAAAATTGGCCGCATCATCTATCCGGGCCGCCCCCCTGCCGAAGAGCAGGTATTTCTCATTCCGGTACCCGACCATGGAGTCAAGGGTATTGACCATTTTGTATGCCAGTGCCAGTGGAACACCGCCGATGCAGAAATAAAACAACGGGGAGAGGAATCCATCCACAAAATTTTCAGCCACGGTTTCCACGGCAGCCCGTGTAATCGCAGGCCGGTCCAAATCCCGGGTCTGCCGCCCCACGATACGGGCAACCGCTTTTCTTGCCGCATCCAGGGTTGAGCGGTTCAAAGCGGCATATACGGCCATGGCTTCTTTTTCAAGACTTTTAGCGGAAAAACAATAAAAAAGCAGCACCACCTGGCATGCGGCCCCTGCCCAGGGATGGACAGCCTCTGCTGTGCGCAGGATCAAAAAACCTGCCAGCCAGGTAGCTGAAATCAGACAAAACGCGAAAAGAATACCTGACAGCAGCAGATACTCAATCCTTTGTCTGAAAACAGGTTCCAGGTACGAAATCACTCGTCCCATCATGACAACGGGGTGGGGCAGTTGTTCCGGATCACCGAAAACAAGATCAAGAGCCAGCGCTGCAAAAAGGATATACCAGGTGGTTTCAGGCATGTCCCATAACCTGTCTGATCTGCCGGGCCAGGCGTTGATTGGCCTGGCGGTCACTGAGTGAAAAACGGACAAACCTGTCTGAGAGGCCTTCAAAATTTGAACAGTCCCGGATCAGGATACCGCCGTCACCGACACGGTCACAAAAGTCGGGGGCCGTCATGGTCCCTGTGAGGCGGGCCAGAACAAAATAGGTAGTTGCATGAATGGGTTCAAGATCTTCAACAGGGCCGATCTGTTCAAGAAAAAGCGCTTTTTCCGTCTGCGTGAACTCTTCGGTTGTTGTATAAAACGGCCGTATCCCGTCCGGATGATCAAAGATATCTTCAATAACGGCCTGTGCCAGTGCGTTAACGCTCCATGGCTGGTAATGGGCCATTATTTTTTCAGCCAGCAGCGCAGGGCCAGTTAAAAAACCGGTTCTCAGGCCGGGTATCCGGTAGATTTTTGACATGGAAGAGAGCACGATCACATTGTCATAACCGCTTTCATTAATCAGGGAGTGCTCTCCGAGCGGATCTGCAAACGGAAGATAGGATTCATCAATGACAAAAAGGGTGGATTCATGCGCTTTGACCAGGTATTCAAGCTGCTCTTTTTCCAACATCACACCTGTGGGATTGTTCGGGTTGCAGATGAAAACCATATCTGCCGATCCAGCCAGTCTATAGATGTGATCCATATCCGGAAAAAAACCCTGGGGAAAGGATGCATGAACGTATTGGTACGCAACCCGGTGCAGCCGGCAGGCATCTGCATAATCAGCGTACGTGGGGCCTGAAATAATTGCCTTTTTGATATTCAGGGCAAGGGGCAGGGTATAGATAAACCAGGTGGTGCCGTTCGAAGCGATCACTCGATCGGGGTCTATTCCGTGAAACCGGGCAAAACCGGCCTTCATAGCGCAGGCATCCGGATGCGGCAGAAAGGTAATTCTGGATATATTATCCTTCAGGGTCTGCACCACCATATCGGGCGGCCCCAAGGGGTTCAGGTTGCTGCTCATGTCAAGGATCTCGCTTTCTGAGCATCCCAGGCGTGCTGCCAGGGCCTGCTTATTTCCCCCGTGACCGATAATCATCAGACGCTCTGTCCTGCCTCCATCTAAATCAAAACAGCACCCGCAGCCATAAATAGCATCGCCTCCATGACTTCATTGAGGGCACCGAGCATATCTCCGGTAATACTGCCGATCTTCTTTTTATAAAATGCCAGCATCACTGAAAGTACCAGCACAAACATCACATTTAAAACCAAGCCCTTATATCCTAAAAAAAAGGAAATGACCACTGGTATCAGAAAAAAAGCGAACGCAGAAACGCTTACAGGCCGCTCAAATAAATCTTTACCCGTCCCTTTTTCCAGCCTGCCATATCGGAAAAAACGGATCCCGAATATCATGGCCCCCCTTGAATAGGCAGGAATAATAAGCATCAGTATAGGGGCCTGATACCCCATGCCGGCCGTTTTCAGGCTGAAAATGCCGGCCGTCTTTAATGCGAGAATACAAAAAACCGCCACCAGCCCCATCATCCCGGTCCGGCTGTCTTTCATTATTTCAAGCGCCCGCTCTTTTGACTGGTGGCTGAAAATCCCGTCTGCCGTATCACCGAGCCCGTCCAGATGAAAGGCGCCGGTCACAAGGGTTAAAAAGCAGACGTCCAGCACTGCAACGGCAGCAGGCGGCCAGAAAAAAGAGGCCACCTGGTCCACCAGGGCCAGCAGGCAGCCAATGACAAGACCGACCAGAGGAAAAAATTTGATCATTCCCATGGGAGAATGGGCAACCGACGTACCCGCCGGCAGGATGGTAATAAACAAAAGGGCAGACCTGAACTGATTAAACCAATCCTTCATCTATGATCTTTCCTTGACAATCTGAAAAAACTCCTGTTGATCAAGCCTCTCTTTTTTAAGCACCCCTTTTTTTTCCAGGGCCTTGATACACTGGTCAACACTCCGGGGGGAAGCGCCCAGGGCCCCGATCAGGTCCTCACGTGTACTGGGACGTCTTCGGACCGTTTCAATGATGGCGGTGTCAATGTCCTCCCGACTGCCCTTCACATTTTCTTTCGCTTTTTTCCGGGCAATGATCTCCCAGGAGGGGTAATTGATCATACGGCCCACCTTCATCATTTCATCGGTTGTCGCCGCACTGAGACCGGGCCGGGTGCCCGGACGGTCCAGGGTGTTGAACTGCACTCGGTCCGGCCGGATCCGGTGGATGGCTTTTCTCAGCTCAGCCAGATCTTCCGGTCTGTCATTGAGCCCGGGCAGGATCATGACTTCCAGGAAAAACTCTCCTTTGTATTTGCTGGAAAAATCAGCCATCCCCTGAATCATCCCTGCCAGGTCCACATCCGCTGCCGGCCGGTTAATCCGTTCAAAGGCATCCCGGGTTGCCGCATCAAGCGAAGGCACGACCCTGTCTGCAGCAAGCAGGGTGGTACAGACATCGGGATCATTAAACAATGTGGCATTTGTCAGCACTGCCATCCGGATATCGGGTTTTGTCTGTTTGATAAATGCCATCACTTCTTTTAATTTTGTATAAAGCGTTGGTTCCCCTGAGCCTGAAAAGGTTATATAATCAGGATCTTCATGGGTCTGGAAATAATCAGACAACTCATGGATGACCCTGTCAAGGGGGACAAATTCTTTTCTATCCGCTGTCAGACAGGTTGTTTTTCCGCATTCACAATAAACACAGTCCAGAGAGCAGGTCTTGTGAGGTGTCACATCAATCCCCAGTGAGACGCCCAGACGCCGGGAAAGGACCGGCCCGAAAATATGTTCGTAAGACACCGGCATTCTCATTCCTTGGGCTTGATCTGGACATCAATCCCGGCAATAGTGGTATAGACACGGTCTGCAACCTGTGCCATGCGCTGGTTCACACCACCGGCCAGATCCCGGAACTGCCTTGCCAGACGATTTTCCGGAACGATACCGCAGCCCACCTCATTTGACACCAGCAGGACCGGGCCGCTGGCAGATGCGAGCGCTGCTTCGAGTTGAACAATGCAGGCGTCTATTTTATCAGGATCTTTCAATTGAAACATGAGGTTGGATACCCAGAGTGTCAGGCAGTCCACCAGCAAAACCGTGCGGTCACTGCTGTGCCGGCTGATGACCGGACCCAGGTGGACCGGTTCTTCTATTGTCTGCCAGTGCGGCCCTCTTTCTTTCCGGTGCTTGACCACCCTGTCGGTCATCTCATCATCTTCTGCGATTGAGGTGGCCACAAAAAAATGCTCAGGCAGGTTCAGCGCTTCTGCTGCTTTTAGGGCAAAACTGCTTTTTCCACTCCTGCACCCGCCGATCACGAGCGTCACCTGTCTACTCCCCATAAGGGTATCCTTTCCCCGGTCCTGTTGTCTGCAACATCAGGGTTTACTTTATATTATCCGGATAAGTAAAGGCAACGATAAAGATTGGGCCGCAGGTCGCAGACAAAAGCGACGTTCGCCAGAAAAAAACAATAAAAACTCAACACGGCGGCCCCTGCGCTAATACGAACTTAACAATCTGGAATCATGATAAAAAAAGAGGGGGTTTTCTAATAATACCTTTACAATCTTTTAATGATGATGTAGGAGGGGTAACAAGCCGTCTTATTTACATTAAACCGATGTTAAGGAGGCAGGAATGATCAACCGAACGACTGTGAAGGCGCTTGACCTCAAACCGGTCACCCGGACCATGTGCTACGATTTCTACCTGAAAATCAATTCTGAATTTGATTCCCCTGAAGCGATTAAAGAGTCTGTGTCCTGGTGGCAGGACGACTGTGAAAAACTGAACAACCTGTGGTGGGTATTAAACTATTATTCAGACCGGTTTGATCCTGACAGAAACCTGAGAGCTTATGTTGAGCGGTATCTCGACAAGCTGGCGAAAAGAAAATCCGGGCCATTGGAGGAAGAGAAGGTTGCAGAGGCGTAAGTCCTGGCTATGCGTCGCTGTCCGGGCTGGCTTTCCATATATCCACAATCTTGGTGTTTCCTGGGTATTCCACGGTCCGGTAATGGGTGATATTGGCCAGTTTTTTGGTAATCTTTCCTAACCGCGCGGCCTGCCCTTTTATATAGTCAATATTTTTTTCTTCCTTTTCTCCTCTGTCTGAATCCATCAATAAAAGCTCAGAATACCCTAAAATCGCCTGCAGCGGCTGGTTGATCTCATGACAGACCGCCCCGGCCATTTCCAGAACCCCTTGAAGCCTTTCGCGTTCAAGTTTTTCAAGCTCAGCCGCTCTTCTCTGGGAAATATCGCTGAAGGTGGCAATCGTCCAGGACATGGGGTTATTGATGTCTCCGCTGTTTAAACGGATATGGCTGGGAAAAAGCGTCCCATCCTTTTTCACCAGGTCTATTTCATAGTCCGCTTTCCCGGTTGTGGCAAGACCGGTATAAATCGTCTCCCCTGCACGTTTATAATCTTTCTCATCACAATAAATAATCCGGGCGCTTTTGTTTTCAAAATCAAGCTTGGATTGATACCCGAACAGTTTTACCATTTCCTGATTCACCCATTTAAACACCCGGTTTTGAACCAGGGCGATTCCCACGGGCGAGGATTCGAGAATTTTTTCAAGGATTTTGCGCTGCTCAGAAAGCTTTTCCTCTGTCTCCTTTCGTTCAATGGCCAGAGCAATATGCTGTGAAACAGAGTTAAGCAGCTCAAGATCGGACGCTTCATACGCACAGGCAGACGCATAACTTTGTATAACAATGGCGCCTTTCACCCGGTTATTGGTGATCAGCGGTGCGCCCAGCCAGATTTGGATGCTTTCTCCACTTTGCTCAGGGCTGTCCGGGCTGACCAGCTGGACAATATCCTCTCCATAAAAAATGGCTGGCTCACGGTTCTCGATCACCCACCCTGCAGAAGAGGGTGTTCTAGAAAAATCATAAATTTTTGAAGGAATTCTTCCTTTTTCATCCACCTGGTAGGGAAAAGAGATTGTATCCTGGTCACGGTTGTGAATGGCAATATAAAAATTGTCTACATTGAGTATCACACCAAGGCTTTCATGAATAACCGCATAGAGCTCATCAAGGTTCCGGGTGTTGCTCACAGCTTCAGAGATCTTAAACAGAACCTCAATGGTTTTGGCCGGATCTCTTTTGGGTTGCATGATATCAGTCATATCGCCGTTCTTTGGAACGCCTTTGTTATCGTTTGCTTTTCCAGAAAAAAGATCTTTATTATTCCACCCGGAAGTGATTTTATCAAGGTGTTTGTCGAAATATACGGCTATACTTGGGAACCGTCATGGGTGGAGTGCCAGATGTCAATCATCCGGGTTTCATTCTGATCATCGGGAACCAAAACAGTCTCGTAACGGGTAATATTAGACAGCCGTTTGGTGATCAAACCGATATTCAACGCCTGCTTTTTCAGATCGTTCAATTCTTCCCGGGGCAGGGTGCCGTCTTCCTGAAACCGGTCAAGGTAGTGCTGTATTTTCTGCAAGGGCTGATCTGTCTCATGACAGACCGCTTCAGCCATTTCAAGCGCACCCTGAAGCTTCTGCTTTTCTGTTCGAATTTTCTGGGTGGCTTTCTGCTGGCCGATCTTTTCAAACGTGGCAATGGTCCATGCCATGGGGTCGGTTTCATCATTGCTGGAAAGCCGGATATGCACAGGCAGCAGCGTTGTGTCTTTTTTCAACAAACGGATATCGTATTCTACCGTTCCTTTGGTGATCAAGCCGTTGTAAATGGTGCGGCCTGCTTTTTCATACTCTTCTTCGCTGCTGTAAACCATGCGGACGCTTTTGTTTTCCAGCCAGGTCTTATCCGGATATCCCAGCATTTCCACCAGTTCCTTATTCACCCATTTAAACACCCGGTTCTGGACAAGTGCGATGCCCACGGGCGAGGACTCAAGAATCCGCTTAAGGATCTGCTGCTGTTCGGCATGGTCGTATTC
Source organism: uncultured Desulfobacula sp. (assembly GCA_964560485.1). GTDB lineage: Bacteria > Desulfobacterota > Desulfobacteria > Desulfobacterales > Desulfobacteraceae > Desulfobacula. The sequence continues at coordinate 11,494 of CAZLNA010000020.1, forward strand.
CTGTTCTTGTCGCTCAATCGCCAGCACCACATGACGGGAAACCAGTGTTAACAGTGAAAGGTCCTCTGGAAGGTAATCAGAAACCGCCTCTTTGCTTCGAAGCCCAAGCACTCCCTTGACCGACCCTTTGACCGTCAGCGGCACACCAAGCCAGACTTTGTATGAAGAAGGTTCTCCCTCAGGCTGATATTCACGCAACAGGGTGTCAATATCTTTGGTATCAAAAAAAACGGGTTTCCTTTTGGTGGTCACTTCTCGGCCAAGCATCTGGTCTTCTGCTGTATTCAAAGCGTTTTCAGTATTCAGAGAGACAGAAGGCCGCAAGCTGGTTTCTGCTGTCATGGCCAGGAAGAGATCGTTTTCAGGATAGATCTTTGACAGGGCCTGGTGAATGGTATCATAAAAATTGGCTGTCACATCAATGCTGACCATGGTTTGGGAGATATCATACAGCGCCTCTAGAACGGCACTGGCATCCCGGCGGGCAATCTGTTGCTGTAAGCGGCTTTGGCGTTTCATTTTTTCCTGGCACGGGCATTAAAACGTGTTAATAAAGATTCTTTTATGCAATAATACCCAAAATTATTAACAAATTATATGAATGATGATATGAAAGCAATATTTTATTATACCCTTGAACACGGACGGCCAAATGAAATCTTTTGAAGAAGTCTCTCTTCTGTATGAAATCAGCGAGTCTCTCAACCAGCACATGGATATGAAAAAATCGCTTTTCAAAGTGCTCAGCGTCCTGTCCGAGTCATTAAAACTGCTTCGAGGCATCATCTTTCTGACCAATTCGGAAACCGGGGAGATCCGGATTGAAATGGCCCATGGTATTTCTGAAAAAACCACGCGAAAAATCAAATACCTTCCGGGCGAAGGCATTATCGGCCGGGTTATTCAGACGGGAGAGCCTGCTGTTGTCCCCCGCATCAGCGAAGAACCGCTTTTTCTGGACAAAACCGACTCCCGGAACCAGGCAGAGGGGCAGGACTATTCTTTTATCTGTGTCCCCATTAAAAAAGACAGCCGGGTCATCGGTGCCATCAGTGCGGACCGTCCCTTTGAAGGCAAAACCTCGCTTGAAAAAGGTGAAAAGCTGTTAAGTGTTGTGGCTGCCATGGTGGCCCATCATGTGATCAACATAGAAACCATCCGGGTTGAAAAAGAGCAGCTGAAAACAGAAAATCTGCGCCTGAAGTCTGAACTTGAAAACCGCTACAGCTTTTCCAACATTATCGGAAACTCCAATAAAATGCGCGAAGTTCTTCAGATGATCTCTCAGGTATCTTCATCCTCTGCCACGGTATTAATCCGGGGGGAAAGCGGAACCGGTAAGGAGCTTGTGGCCAACGCCATCCACTATAACAGTGAGCGAAACAAAAAACCGTTTATTAAAATCAATTGTGCCGCCATCCCTGACAACCTCATTGAAAGTGAACTCTTCGGCCATGAAAAAGGCTCTTTTACAGGGGCGTCTCAGCAAAAAAAAGGCAAATTTGAAATCGCAGACAAGGGCACCATTTTTCTCGATGAAATCGGAAACATGGCGCTCTCAGCCCAGGTCAAGCTGCTCAGGGTGCTCCAGGAGAAGGAGTTTGAACGGGTGGGCGGTTATACAC
>CAZLNA010000021.1:0-12970 GCA_964560485.1 uncultured Desulfobacula sp.
TTGTATTACTGGCCATGGTGCTGGACCGGATTACCCAGTCCATGGCAGCCAAAAACGGCAGTTAACGTTTAATATAAGGAGTTGATATGCATTTTTTTAATAAATGGTGTCTTATTTTTGCAGCAATCTTTATTCTTATGGTTCCAAATCTCTTTGCCGATTCTCATCTTCCCGGCAAAGGAATTACCGTCACTCCGGCCAGAGCGACCTGGAACACCGGTTTTTTTCAAGAAGCCCTGGTCAGAAAAGCGCTGACCGAACTGGGATATAAAGTAAAAAAACCCAAAGACCTCCAGAACCCGATCTTTTATAAATCTGTTGCACTCGGTGATGTGGATTACTGGACAAACGGCTGGTTTCCCAACCATGACAGCCAGCTTCCCAAAAATTTCCATGAAAAAGCAGCTCTTTACGGTTATGTGGTAAAAGCGGGCGGGCTTCAGGGATATCTGGTCTCCAAAAAAGCTGTGGAACAGTTCGGTATTAAATCCCTGGACGATTTTAAACGTCCGGAAGTCATAAAAGCCTTTGATAAAAACCGGGACGGCAAAGCCGACCTGACCGCCTGTCCGCCGGGCTGGGGATGTGAAAACGTCATTGCACACCATATCAAGGTTTACGGGCTCAAAGATTATATCAATCCGGTCAAAGCCTCTTATGAAGCCGGCATGGCATCTGCCCTGGGCGCACACAAGGCTGGAGAGCCCATCTTCTTTTATACCTGGGCACCCAACTGGACCATATTCAAACTTAAACCCGGCAAAGATGTGATGTGGATCAATGTTCCCAAAATCATGCCCAAGGAATCCCAGGCACCGGGCAAAGATCGGATGACAGTATCCGGTATCCAGGGCGCGGTGTCCGACCCGGTCAAACTCGGATTTGTGGTATCTGACATCCGTATCGTGGCCAACAAGGCCTTTATTGCCAAAAACCCGGCCATTAAAAAGTTCTTTGAGGTTTTCAAACTGCCGCTTCTCGACATCAGCGGCCAGAACACCCGGATGAACGAAGGTGAGAAATCTCAAAAAGACATCGACCGCCATGCAGATGAATGGATTGCGAAAAATAAGGCGCAATGGGATGCATGGCTGGATATGGCGCGGAAGGCCGCCCATTAATCATTAAAGAATATCTCAAGAAAAAGCCCGCGCCTTTTAAAAACAGGCGCGGGCTTTATTTGATCAGTTTTGCCTTGAGCTGACCACAGGCTGCCAGGATATCATCTCCTTTGCTTTTACGGGTGATTGCGGTCATCCCGGCATCAAGAAGCACCTGCAGAAATCGTGTGATGGTTTCTCTTTCCGGCCGTTTGAATTCGCCGTGATCATGTTCATTGTATGGGATCAGGTTGACTTTGGCCTTGACAGGCCGCAGCAGCGTCACCAGCTTTCGGGCATCCTCAGGGGCGTCATTCACCCCCTTCATAAGAATATACTCAAATGTGATTTTATTTCTCGGCTTCATCTGAAAGGTCCGGCAGGTTTCCAGAAGATCGGCCAATGGATATTTCCGGTTCACCGGCATCAGCTTTGTGCGCAGCGCATCTGTAGTGGCGTTCAGAGAGACTGCCAGATTAACATCACTATCCTGGCCCAGCTTCGTAATCTGAGGCAGCAGACCAGAAGTGGAAACCGTTACCCGCCGGGGTGAAAATTTCAGCCCGAAATCTGTATCCGTGATAATGCGCAATGCCTTTATCAGGTTGCCGTAATTGGCCAGCGGTTCTCCCATTCCCATGAAGACCAGGTTTGACAAAGAGAGGGGGTCCATTCCTTTTTCAATTAAAAAAGACCGGGCATCCCTGATCTGTGCAATGATTTCTCCCACGGTCAGGTTCCGGATCAGACCACCCTTTGCCGTCAGACAGAACCGGCAGTCCATGGCGCACCCGACCTGGGAAGAGACACATAACGTAAAATGGTCTTTCTCAGGAATCAGAACCGATTCAATATGTTGGTTGTCTTTGAGCTGAAAAAGATATTTTTCAGTGGTGTCTGCTGAAATCTGGTGTTCCTGGAGAACAAGCCGGTCAATGGAAAAATGCTCTGCCAGAACCATCCGCATCTCCTTGGACAGATCCGTCATCTGTTCGAATGAGTCTGCGTTTTTCAGGTAGAGCCATTTGAAAATCTGCCGGGCTCTGAATGGCCGGATCCCTTTTCCATCAAGCCATTGGGAGAGTTCTTCACGGGTTAAATCAAGGATATTCATAAATAAAAACCATCACCTAAAAATCAATATTTGCTTGACATAGCATGGTTTTTATACTAATTTCAATGATTTGATTTTTAATCGGTTGATTGGCAGTGCCATTATGTTTGACAGTTTAAGCGACAGACTTGATTCAGTATTCAAAAAGCTCAAGGGCCACGGTACCCTGAATGAAAAGAACATCGAAGATGGTCTTAAACAGGTCCGCCTGGCACTGCTGGAAGCTGATGTCAACTATAAGGTGGCTAAGTCCGTTATTGCGGACATAAAAGAACGGGCACTCGGCCAGGAAGTCATGGAGAGCCTGACCCCGGGCCAGCAGGTGATAAAAATCGTTAATGATGAATTCACCCGGATGATGGGCTCTGAGCACCAGGGACTCCAACTGGATGACAAGGCCATCAGCTCGGTGATGCTCATCGGTTTGCAGGGATCGGGTAAAACAACCACTGCAGGCAAACTGGCGCTCTACCTGCGCAAAAAGGGGAAAAACCCTCTGCTGGTGCCCGTTGATGTATACCGGCCTGCAGCGATCGACCAGCTGACCAAGATTGGCAGACAGCTGGATGTGCCGGTTTTTCCATCAACAACGGAAATGAAACCGGTAAAAATCTGCCAGGACGCAAAACTGGCTGCCAGAGAGCAGAGCTGTGACACGCTCATACTGGATACTGCCGGCCGGCTCCACCTGGATGAAGCCCTGATGGCGGAACTTGAAGGAATTAAAAAAGCCATCAACCCGTCAGAAATTCTGTTTGTGGCAGATGCCATGACCGGCCAGGATGCGGTCAATATTGCAGGTGCCTTTGATAAAGCCCTGGACGTAAACGGTGTGGTCCTGACCAAAATGGATGGTGATGCGCGTGGCGGTGCCGCCCTCTCCATTAAGGCGGTCACTGGAAAACCGCTGAAATTCATCGGTGTGGGTGAAAAATCAACTGCGCTGGAAGCATTTCATCCGGACCGGATGGCCTCCAGGATCCTGGGCATGGGAGACACGCTCTCCTTTATTGAAAAAGCAGCTGAGGCCGTGGATCAGAAAGAAGCGCTGGCCCTGCAGAAAAAACTGAAAAAGAATGCCTTTACCCTGGAAGATTTTAAAAGCCAGATGCAGTCTGTCCGAAAAATGGGTTCTATTAAAGACCTGATCGGCATGCTGCCCGGGATGAACAAAAAGCAGATGAAAGACTTGAACATCAGTGACAAGGAATTTAACAGAATTGAAGCCATCATTAATTCCATGACGCCTGAAGAACGGGAAAAACACCATATCATCAAAGGGTCAAGGAAAAAAAGGATAGCCAACGGAAGCGGCACTACGGTTCAGGACGTCAATAAACTGCTGAAAAGTTATACCGTATCCATGAAAATGGTGAAAAAATTTAATAAAGGCGGCATGCGGTCAATTAAAAACATGCTGCCGTTTTAAGGAGAAAAAAAGGACATGTCCGTAAGAATCAGACTTACCCGTAAAGGAACCAAAAAGAAACCGTTTTACAGAATCGTGGCGGCTGACATCGAAGCCCCCCGCGATGGCAGGTTTCTTGAACTGCTTGGCACATACGACCCCATGGTTGAGCCTGCAGCCATAAACCTGAAAGAAGACAGGATCCAGTACTGGCTCGGTGAAGGTGCAGAACCGTCCACCACAGTACAAAGCCTTCTGAAAAAACAGGGTGTTGGCCAGGCCTGATCGCTGAAACAATCCCCCCTGTGTATTCTTGAACACCTGAGAAGTAAAGGAGAAATATCGTGAAAGAGCTCATAGAATACATTGCAAAGGCATTGGTTGATGACCCGGATCAGGTTCAGGTCTCAGAAGTGGTGGGAGACCAGACCAGTGTCCTGGAACTCAAAGTAGCCAAAGAAGATCTGGGCAAGGTGATCGGAAAACAGGGAAGATCAGCACGCGCCATGAGAACCATTTTAAGTGCAGCATCCACCAAGCTCAAAAAAAGAACGGTTCTTGAGATTATTGAATAAATCATGAGTGACTCAACTTCGTTTACCATTGGCAAGGTAACCGGAGTGCACGGGCTCGCCGGTTACCTGAAAGTCTGGTCATACGCCGAGTCTGTTGAAACATTTAGCCAGGGAAGACTTGTTCTTTTAAAACTTGAAGAAAAAGAAGATCAGTCCTTTCGGATCAAAAGGGCAGCGCTGCATAAGAAAGGAATCCTTTTATCCCTTGAAGGGATAGAGGACCGGGATCATGCCGAGGCGCTGGTGGGTGCCATGATTGTGATCCACAGGGACCAGATACCTGAGCCGGAGGAAGACACATGGTACTGGCAGGACCTGATTGGTCTTGACGTGATTGATGTGCAGCACGGATGTATCGGGGTGATCACAGATATTTTTCCCACCGGTGCCCATGATGTTCTGGTGGTAACCCGTGAAGAGGATGGAAAAAAAATGGAAACCCTGGTGCCGATGCATAAACATTTTGTGACCCGCGTGGACATTGAAAAGCATCTGGTGAACACCCGATTGCCAGAGGGATATCCATGAAATTTACCGTATTAAGCCTTTTCCCTGATCTGTTGAACGCCTTTTTCGAACACGGTATGATCCAGCGGGGAATTGAAAAAAAACTGATCCAGTGCGACTGCATCAATATCAGGGATTTTTCAGGCAACCGTCACCATACAGTGGACGACCGCCCATACGGCGGCGGCAGCGGGATGGTGATGACACCGGCACCGTTATCAGCTGCCATCCAGGCGGCCAGGGGCCGATCACCAAACGCACGGGTGGTGCTAATGAGCCCCCAGGGAGAACGGTTCAGCCAGAGAAAAGCGGATCAGCTGGCACAGCACAACCAGGACCTGGTTCTGGTCTGCGGCCGCTATGAAGGAATTGACGAACGGGTGATTGCAGACTCGATTGATGAAGAAATCTCTACAGGAGACTATGTCATGACCGGCGGAGAACTGGCTGCCATGACCATCATTGATTCAGTAAGCCGGCTGATACCCGGGGTGCTGGGCAGCAGTGACTCTGCCCTGCTCGATTCATTCACCGATGACCGGCTTGAATATGCACAGTACACACGGCCGGACATTTATAACGGTCATGCTGTGCCAGAGGTTCTACTCTCCGGGGATCATGAAAAGATCCGGTTGTGGCGGAAACATTCATCCCTGCAGAGAACGTTTCTCAAACGTCCGGACCTGTTTGAAAAAAGAGAACCGGATGAGACGGAAAAAAAAATTTTAGGACAATGGTGCCGGGAGTTGAAACGCCTTGCCGGGGAATAACCTATACGTGGCATTGATCCATTACCCGGTCATGAATAAAAAGGGCCAGCCCATCGGGTCTGCCCTGACAACCATTGACCTGCATGATATTGCCAGGGCCTCTGCCACATTCGGGGTTGCCGGTTTCTTTGTGGTGACCCCGTACGAAGACCAGGGCCATCTGGCCGGAGACGTGATCGCCCACTGGACAAAGGGAGCCGGCGGTGAGATCAATCCGGACAGGAAAAAAGCCCTTGGACTGATAAGAATTACAGCCTCGTTTGAGGATGCAATTGATTGTATTAAAAAGGAAAGAAACAAACCTGTGGTGACCATTGCAACCAGCGCAAAAAAACACATGGATGCCATGACCACAGGACAACTGAAAAAGAGTCTGAAAACCAATGCCTCCCATGTCCTTGCCTTTGGCACAGCATGGGGGCTGGCAGAAGAATTTATTGACAGATGTGATCATATTCTTGAACCGATTTCAGGGAAAAATGCGTATAATCATCTCTCTGTCAGATCAGCTGCTTCAATATACTTGGACAGAATCGTCAATGACAGGCAGGCATAAGCACCTGAAAGCTGTCAAGGAGAACGCGCAAGGAGGAAACATGAGCAACATTATCGACAAATTGGAAAGAGAACAGATGCGACTGGACATCCCTGATTTCGATTCAGGGGATACTGTAAAAGTCCACGTGAAAATCAGAGAAGGTGAAAAAGAAAGAATCCAGGTCTTTCAGGGCGTGGTGATCAAGAAAACCAAAGGATTTGCCAGTGCACGCTTTACAGTCAGAAAAATATCCGGCGGTATTGGTGTGGAAAGAATCTTTCCGCTCTATTCACCCATCATTGACAAGGTAGAAGTCGTTACCCGCGGCAGGGTCCGCAGATCAAAACTCTACTACCTTAGAAACCTTAGAGGAAAAGCCGCCAGAATCAAAGAAAAACGGCTCGCTTAATCCGCTCACGCGTTGGATGATGCAGATGTGGCAGTTTGAACGTGACGCAGCTATCCAAGGCTTTCAATCTATTGCTGGTGTAGATGAGGCCGGCAGGGGTCCCCTTGCCGGCCCTGTTGTGTCTGCTGCGGTCATTTTTCCGGCCCGCCTTGAGCTCAAAGATGACCTGGCAAGAATAACAGACTCCAAAAAGCTGACGGAAAAACAGCGCCTTAAGCTTTTCCCGGTTATCCAGTCAACAGCGCTTTGTGTGGCAACCGGCATTGCCTCGCATGAGGAAATCGACCGGATTAATATCCTTCAGGCCTCTTTGCTCTCTATGAAACGGGCGGTGGACCTGCTTGACAAACAGCCGGACTGCCTTCTCATCGACGGCAAATTCACTATTGATTCCCCTGTTCACCAGAGAGCCGTTGTGAAAGGGGATTCTAAAAGCGTTTCCATAGCAGCTGCATCCATTATTGCCAAAGTCACCCGGGATGCGATGATGGCCGATTTTCACCGGAAATACCCGGAATACGGTTTTATCAAGCACAAGGGATATCCCACAAAAGCACATAAAGCGGCCATTCTTGAACATGGCCCGTGCCCGATTCACCGCCTCAGCTTCAATGGTGTCAAGGGGATCGGACAATGACCCGGGCCCGGATCCGCCTGGGAAAAGAAGGGGAAGCGGCTGCCCTGCGGTTTCTCAAGTCAAAAGGGTATCGCATACTGCAGAAGAATTTCAAAACCCGGTTTGCAGAAATCGACATCATTGCAGAGGATAAGAAAATCCTTTGTTTCATAGAAGTGAAAACCAGGCAGGATATATCATGTGGGCTCCCGAGAGAATCGGTCACAATGACCAAACAGAAAAAAATCGCCATGGGGGCGGCCGCCTATCTTCAAAAAGCGAACCTGTCAGACCCCTGCATGCGTTTTGATGTGGTAGAGATCTTCAAACAAGGGAACAGGCACAGGTGCAACCTGATCCGAAATGCGTTTCAGGTGCAATAGGGAAGAACACAAATGACGCACGGGACACTTTACATTGTGGCCACTCCACTGGGGAACCTTGAGGACATCACCTTCAGGGCAGTCAATGTGTTAAAGCAGGCAGACCTGATCGCTGCTGAAGACACCCGCCATTCAAAAAAACTGCTGGCCCATTACGGGATCACGACCCCGCTGGCTTCCTGCCATGAACACAATGAAAAAAAAAAGGTCCCCTCTTTCATCAACCGGCTCAAAGAGGGGCAGACCATTGCATTGATATCTGATGCCGGCACCCCGTGCGTCTCTGATCCAGGTTATCTCCTTGTTAAACAAGCGGCCACTGAAGGGATTCCGGTTCTCCCCGTTCCCGGATGTTCCGCAGTAATTGCCGGACTGAGTGTTTCCGGCCTGCCCACAGATGCGTTTATGTTTCTGGGTTTTCTGCCCAGAAAAGCCAGCCCGCTCGATCACACGCTGCAATCCCTGGCTGATATTAAAGCAACACTGATTGTTTATGAATCCCCCCGGCGGATAAAAAATATCATTCAAGCCATGATCAGCACCTGGGGCGACCGGCCTGCCTGTCTGGCAAGGGAGATCAGCAAACTTCACGAAGAATATATCCGCGGCAGCCTGTCAGAGATCCTTGTGCAGCTGGGTGAAAAAGACCGCATCAGGGGAGAATGCGCCCTTTTTATCGGCGGGAACACAAAGCGCTCCAAGACAATCGATGAGACCCGTCTCAAACAGCTCATCAAGACCCGGCTGGCTGAATCAGAGATCGGGACATCTGATCTGGCAAAAGAACTGTCTGATGCCACCGGGCTTTCAAGAAAGAAAATCTACCAGGCTATCCTCAACGTCAGGAAAGAAGACCTGGGGCCTGAACGCCATTAAACAGCAAAGCGCTGCTGCGCTTCACCATGCGAGACAGTAATCACCCCCCTGCGGTTGCGCTCAGTATGATAAATAAAATCTGTTTTCTTTTCACCGTCATCAATATATGTCTGTTTATCCACAATCTGAACAACACTTCGTCCGTATATAAAAACCTTTCTGGTGTGATACTTTTTAAGCAGCTGTTGGTATGTCATGATCTGCCTCCTTTTGAGAACGGATTACCTTCTACCTCAAAAGCTAAGCATGGATTCGAGAAATTCCAGGCAGAGACGGGAAAAAGGCTTTACCCGGCAGTGTCATAAAGGTACAAGAGAGAGACGCCCGATGAATGATAAGGAACAGGATACCCGAGTGAATGAGATCCCCAAAGCATTTGTGACACAGGAGGCAAAAATCACCATCACCTGCCCGAAGTGCAAAAAAAAGCAGGATAAGGATGTGTCTCAATTCATGGATATTGACCAGGCAGTCCGGTTGAAAACCACCTGCCCGTGCGGCCATGTTTTCCGGATCGATCTGGAGCGGCGTAATTTCGTCCGCAAACCGGTCAGGCTGAATGGAACCATTCATTATGACGGGCAACAGTATCCGGCTGTGGTGGCGGATCTGTCGAGAAAAGGCCTGAATATCAGGATAACCGATGCCATCGATGTAACACCCGGCGACAAAATTCAGATCACCTTTGTTCTTGATGATGCGAACCACTCAAGGGTGTCCAAGGAACTGACGGTGCGGAAGGCAGGCCCGGGCACCATTGGAGCGGAGTTTGTATCCCTTGACCACTACGACCGGCTGGGCCCGTACCTGCTCTTTCAGATAAAATAGCAGGTAACTGCTGTGAGCCAGGAGCGGCCCTGTCTTATAATCGGTTCAGCGACCGGTTTTCCCGATATTGTAATGCGCACTCACCCGTTTGAGAGAATCTTCCACCTGAAGTTCAAGCTGGGCCAGCTTGATCTCGGAGAACCCTAGAAAACTTGCCTCGGCTGTGACCGACACATCTGCCTCTGATTTTTTCTCCAGGGCAACCCCCATTTTAGAACAGGTTTTATTCACAAGCCGTAAGATGACCAGGGGAATATTCTGGATATCCATCTTTTCATCATGGTGGGCTTTGGCCACTTGACAGTATTTATCCGGAATATTCCATCGCTTCATAAGATTATATCCCTGATCTGCGTGCTGGCTCTTGATAATCTCGTTCACTACGGCTGTGGATGGGATAAACGGCACCGCTTTGGATGTCTTGATTTTTTCAATTACTGTAATTAAAAAAAGCTTTCCAATATCATGCATGAGGGAGGCAAAAAAGACCTCCTGGGTGATCTCCTCAAACCCGGCTTCTCTGGCGACCCACTGGCTGACCAGGGCGGAAACGATGGCATGCTGCCAGAGGATATTGCGATAATTTTTAATAAACTGGTCCCTGGTATTGTAAAGCTCTTTCTGGCTTAAAACCATGACCATGCGAGTGATTTCATCAAGCCCGAGCCTTATGATGGCTTCCCTGACGGTCATCACTTTGGAAAGGCCTTTAAAAAATGCAGAGTTCGCCACCTTCAGTATCTGGCTGGCCATGGCCGGATCTGCAATGATCAGCTTTTCAATTTTATTGATATCCACATCAGGTTTCTGAATCTCCTGCTGGATTCTCAGGGCTGTTTTATCAAAGGGCGGGAGGGTCACCCGGTCTTCTTCAACATAGTCATCAATGATTTCCAGAAAGGAACGCTCGTTCTCCAATGTCATCCTCCAAGCAGCCGTTTGATTTCTGAAAGCGGCCTCGGTGTGACCAGCCTGGGCAGGCAGCGAAGCACTTCCTCAAGGGAGGTGATGCCTTTGGCCGCTTTATAAATCCCGCTTTCAAAGAGTGTCACCAGACCGGTATTCTTGATAGAGATTTCCCTGAGTTCGTGACTGGTCATATTCCGCAGTACCGCATCCCGGACATGGACATCGGGTATCAGCATTTCATGGACCGCCATCCTGCCGATGTAGCCTGTCTGCCGGCAGTATCCGCAGCCTTCTCCCTTATAAAACGTACCGCCGGACAGTTCGCCGCCATTATATCCGAGCAGTTTCATTTCAGCCGGAGCAGGGATATGCTTCTGACGGCAGTTTGGGCAGACCTTCCGGAGCAGCCGCTGGGCAAGGATGCAGTTAATGGTGGAGGATATGAGAAATGGCTCTACTTTCATGTTAAGCAGGCGGATCAGCCCGCCCACACTGTCCTCTGTATGAAAGGTGGTCAATACCTGATGGCCGGTAAGTGCTGCCTGGACAGCCACATCTGCAGAAAAGAAATCCCGGATCTCACCGATAACAATGATGTCAGGATCCTGCCGGACAATATGGCGGAGGGTTTCCTCAAAGGTCACATTAATTTTCTCATTGATGGAACACTGACCGATCCCGTCGATGACATATTCTACAGGGTCTTCTGCTGTAATGATGCTGTTTTCAGGGGTGTTCAGATAATCAATACAGCTGTATATGGTGGAGGTTTTCCCCGAACCTGTGGGGCCTGTCACGATGGTGACGCCGCTGGGCGCATTCAGTGACCGGTCAATAAACTGTTCAAGCATTCTCGGCGGCATCCCGAGCTCTTCGACCTTGAGCAGCTTGTTCATTTTATTGATGATCCTGAGAACAATTTTTTCCCCATGCACGGTGATATAGGTGGACACCCTCAGATCGACCTGATAATCGCCGGACTGGAAATCAATCCGTCCCCCCTGGTGGCGGCGTTTCTCTGCGATATCCAACTGGGTCATGATTTTAATGCGGCTCGACAACGGTGCCAGGATATCCTTGGAATAATCTTTCATATGGTGCATGATTCCGTCGATCCTGCACCGGACCCTGAAACGGTCATGCATGGGTTCGATATGAATGTCGCTGGCCCCGGCTTCAATCGCTTTGACAATGATGGTATTGGCAATGCCGACAATGGATTCGTCATCCATGGTCAAAGGCCGCCGCTCTTTATTTTCCTCCCGGATCATCTTCTGGATCGCAAAATCAATGGAATCACGCTTGGATATGGCCACTTCAATCTCTGATTTAAAAAAGCGTTTGGCTGCGTTCACAGAAGCTGCGTGAAGCGGGTCTGAAAAGGTCACAAGGACTTTATCATTTTCCTGCCTGATCGGGATAAAGGTATTCTGCATATATAGCTTATACGGGACCTGCCTGAACAGGTCCGGGTCGAGATCCATGAACTCGGGTTCAAGAAACGGGAATCCCATCTGGAGAGAAAGGATTTCTATCAGGGTCTTTTCATCAATGATTTTCCGTTCGATAAGAATATCACCGACTTTTTTTGTATTGTTTTCATCTGCCTGAGCTGCCAGGGCTTCGGTCAGATCCTTTCTGGAGATATATCCGAGTTCGACCAGCAGCGTCCCTACTTTCAGGCTGTCCCGGTTTGCCTTGATGGCCTCTGTAATTTTACTGTCATCCACATATCCCAGCTCTTTTAACACATCGAGCAAGGGTTTGGGCGGGGAAAGTTTTTTACGGATACGCTTTGCGTAATTGAGCTGATCGTCGGACAGGGCATTTTCTTTGAGCAGGTAAAAGATGACCTTGCCCAGTTTTTCCTGGTCAGGTGTTTTTGTATCAGATGGGGTGTCTTGAACCATAGACCGTCCTGATAATTTGGGTTGAACCCCCAGTGAAAAGGGCTGGCGGCTGTTACTGCTTTATACTTTGCGTCAGTAAAAGGTGTCAAGGAAAAGACAAGGGACACCCCATAAAAAAGGGCCGCCCCGGCATGCCGGGACGACCCTTTTAACGGATCATATCATTTGTGTCTGAAAAAAAGACAGACTACATTTTTGAACCTTCTGCATGAGACTGAAGTTTAACTTCAACTTTTTCAGTCAGGGATGCATAGTATTTTCTCAGGATAACCAGAACTTCTTCACGGCCGAAGTGATCAACAACCGGCTCGTTGTTGGACAGGGCGTGACGCAGTTTGGTACCGGACAGGATAACTCTGTCTTCTTTGCCGTGCGGGCAGGTTCTCATGGAAGCCATGCCGTCACATTTGTGGCAGTAGAAGGTCCAGTCGATTTTCAGAGCTTCGCACAGCAGACGTTTCCCTTCTTCTGCAGGCTGCGGAATAACGTCAAAAATTTCCTGTGCTTCGAACAGGGTGTAGAAGTCACCAACGCCGGCATGGTCACGACCGATGATCATTCTGTTGACACCGTAGTTCTGACGGAAAGTGGCGTGCAGGAGGCCTTCACGCGGGCCGGCATATCTCATGTCAAGCGGGTAACCGCCGTTGATAACATGCTCGGGTACAAAGTAATCCTGGATCAGACGATCGATACATTCGATACGGACTTCTGCAGGGATGTCACCCGGTTTCAGGTTACCGATCAGGGAGTGAATCAGAACGCCGTCACATACATCAAGGGCGATTTTGCAAAGATGTTCGTGAGATCTGTGCATCGGGTTTCTCAGCTGCATGGAAGCAACGTTTGCCCAGCCTTTTTCATCCATGATAGCACGGGTTTCGGTCGGGGTCAGGTATACGCCTTTGAATTTTTCGGGGAATTCGCCTTCGGAAAGAACTTTAACCGGACCTGCCAGGCAGAATTCTTTTCTGGCCATAACCGCCTGAACACCGGGATGATCTTCCATGGCAATTTTCCAGAATAC
>CAZLNA010000022.1:0-3292 GCA_964560485.1 uncultured Desulfobacula sp.
CCAGATCCCTGGCATTGTATCTCAGGCCGTTTTCCTGCTTGTAGGAGGTATCATGCTCCTCATCCACAATAATGATGCCGATCCGTTCAAGGGGTGAAAAAACAGCAGAGCGGACACCGATCACAATAGAGACATCTTTGAGTACAATCTTTCGCCACTGATCAAGTCTCTCCCCGGCAGACAAAGAAGAGTGAAGCACGGCGATTTTTTCGCCAAAACGTGCCCTGAACCGTCTTTCTGTCTGAGTGATCAATGCGATTTCAGGCACCAGAACCATGGCTGTCTTTCCTTTTTCAACCACATCCTGAACCAGGCGCATGTAAACTTCTGTCTTACCGGAGCCGGTAACGCCGGACAGCAGAAAAGGACGGAATCCCTGCGCATCTGCCTGAACCGCATCCACTGCCGCCTGCTGCTCCGCAGTCAGCACCGGGGGCTGATCCGGATCAACTGGGTCGCCAAGAGGATCCCTGAAGACCCTTTGCTCAAACGTCTGAAGATATCCGGCCTCAACCAGCGGCCTGATCAGGCGCGGTGCAGTGGGAACCTCTTTTTTAAGACAGGTCAGCGACATCTCTTTTGCCTGCCTTACCAGGGTCAGAATCTGCTCCCGTTTTTTGGACATCCGGATAGGAGACGGGCGGCCTTTAGCGGGACAGATAAATGTTTCAGTCCTGATCCCGACCCCGTCCTTTCTCAACACCGAAGAAATTTTGATCCATCCGCTTTTTTCAAATGATCGAAGCCTGGCACTGACCTTATCTTCAGGATATTTTTTAACCAGCCGCCGAACCGGGCAGGGGTCATGCGCAACCGCAAAGGCCATCAGCCGGGCATCGTCCCTGCTCAACTGCATGCCTTCCAACTGCTCCCGGCCGTCTGCCGTAACAATAACGCAGGCCACATCTTTGCGGTCAAGGCCAGACGGCAGGGCTGCCTTGATCACCTCGCCCAGCGGATAAATATAATATCCGGATATCCATTTGAAAAAAGGAATGGATGTTTCCGGAAACAGGGGATGGTCGTCGAGCATCTGAATGAGAGGTTTGGCCTCATACCCTTTGCAGCTTTTTTTTCCGCCGAGAATATAGCCGGTGACACGGCGGCGCCCGAATGGAACAAGCACCCGCATCCCGGGCCGGCATTCCAGGCGGAGCAGGTCCGGAACCGCATAGGTATAGGTCTGATCAACCGGCAGTGTGACTGCCACTTCTGCATAGGGCGTCTGAATCATAGCGCATATTGTGCATAAATATCCGTCAAAATTCAACAGGCAAGTGCAGCTCATGCCAATCCGGGCACACAAACCGCGAATACAGGACAGATCTCAGATTTTGGTCAGGCCCCCGGCGGTTTTTCTTGACGGGTTAATGCTATTCTAATAGTGTCTTATTGCGTGATTTTAAGAGCAGCAAAATTTAATAAAAGGAGACACCATGACCGTTTATGTGGAATCCCACCCCCTTATCAGACACAAGCTGGGGTTGATGCGGCAAAAAGATATCAGCACCAAGGATTTCCGGGATCTTGCCGGAGAAGTGGCAAGGCTGCTGACCTATGAAGCCACCAAAGACCTGACCACTGAAAAGCGTGTCATTGAAGGATGGGCCGGCAAAGTGGAAGTTGAAAAAATCAAAGGGAAAAAAATCACCGTGGTTCCGATCCTGCGGGCAGGCCTGGGAATGATGGATGGCGTTTTTGATCTGATTCCTTCGGCCAAGGTCAGTGTTGTGGGTTTCTACCGGAACGAGGAAACCCTGGAGCCGGTACAGTATTATGTCAAAACCGCCAGGGCAATGGAAGAGCGGATCGCCTTGATCCTGGACCCCATGCTGGCCACAGGCGGCACCCTGATCGCCACCATTGACCTGCTTAAAAAGGCAGGATGCAAAACAATCAAGGGCCTGTTCCTCGTCGCTGCTCCGGAAGGCATTGCCAATGTGGAAAAAAAACACCCTGACGTTGATATTTACGTTGCCGGTATTGACGAATGCCTCAACGATGTCGGCTACATTCTGCCGGGCCTCGGTGATGCCGGCGATAAAATCTTTGGCACCAAATAACCTGAATTAAAGGAGAAAACATGCCCCAGACCGATGTTACACAAACGGATTACGATTTTCGGATAAACAATTGTTTTTTAGGCGCCCAGATGCTTTTCGTGGCGTTTGGCGCACTTGTTCTGGTCCCGCTGCTGACCGGACTCAACCCTAATGTGGCTTTATTTACCGCAGGGCTCGGCACCCTGGTTTTCCAGGCAATCACACGGGGGAAAGTACCTATTTTTCTGGCATCTTCTTTTGCATTTATCGCACCGATTCAGCATGGCGTAAAAACCTGGGGCATCCCCGGCACCATGTGCGGCCTGGCAGCTGCCGGGCTGGTCTATATTCTTTTAAGCCTGCTGGTCAGAGTTCAGGGCAGCGATATTATTAAAAAAGTCCTTCCGCCGGTGGTTACCGGTCCTGTGATCATGGTGATCGGGCTTAAACTGGCCCCCATTGCCGTGGGCATGGCAACAGGCGGCAGTGACACCTACTCCAAGACCCAGGCCATGATAGTGGCAGGGATTGCACTCGCCGTCACCGTCATCATATCAATATTCGGCAAAGGCATTTTCAAACTGATCCCCATCCTTTTCGGCATTGCTGCAGGTTATGTAACGGCCCTTTTCATGGGGATGGTCTCATTTGAGAGCGTGTCACAGTCTCCGTGGTTTGCTGTCCCCGCGTTTGTCATGCCCCAGTGGAATCCCCAGGCCATCTTTTTCATTCTCCCGGTTGCTATTGCACCTGCCATTGAACATTTTGGCGATATCGTGGCCATCGGCCGCGTAACCGGTAAAGATTATATCAAAACACCCGGTATTCAGAACACCCTTCTAGGTGACGGTGTGGCCACATCCATTGCCTCCTGCCTTGGCGGACCACCAAACACCACTTACTCGGAAGTCACCGGCGCAGTCACACTGACCCGTGCATTCAACCCGGCCATTATGACCTGGGCCGCCATCACAGCCATCCTGCTCGCCTTTATCGGCAAACTTGGCGCCCTGCTTCAGACCATACCGGTCCCAGTCATGGGCGGCATCATGCTCCTTTTATTCGGTGCCATTGCTGTTGTCGGTCTGAACACGCTGGTTTCTGCAGATGAGGATCTGGTTGAACCGCGCAACCTGACCATTGTTGCACTGATCCTGGTCTGCGGCATCGGCGGCATGGCCCTTAAATTCGGTCAGTTTGAATTGTCCGGCATCGGCCTTGCCGGTGTATTAGGGGTGGTTCTCAACCTG
>CAZLNA010000022.1:3392-12925 GCA_964560485.1 uncultured Desulfobacula sp.
ACAGCGAGCATCCCGGATGCAATGGCGATCTGGTTCGCCATCTTGGTATGCTGGCCGGAACCTGCTTTTCCCTGGTATACGATATTTTTACCCATCACCTCAAATAATGGCAGCATGGCATCAAAAACAGCCTTATCGCCGCCAACCATGATGGAAAGCGCTGCGTTGCGGGCCCCCAGATCTCCGCCAGACACCGGTGCATCAAGCGAATGGATGCCTTTTCCGGCTGCATTGTCTGACAGCGTCACCGCCAGATCCGGGCTTGAGGTGGTCATATCCGCCACAATACCGCCTTCTTTCATATGATTCAGAATACCGTCATCACCGAGATATACCTCTTCCACATCTGCCGGGAACCCGACAATGGTGATCACTGCATCGCATTTACGGCTCAGTTCGCCAACCGTGTTTTCCCAGACCGCTCCACGGCTGACCAGGTCATCTGCACCGGACCGGGTCCGGGTATAGACGTGCAGCGCATACCCGGCATCCAGAATATGGCCGGCCATACTTTTTCCCATAACCCCAAGCCCTATGAATCCAACCGTGGTCTCTCCCGGTGAAATCGTAATCATCTCTCCCTCCTTTTGTAAAATTTATTTATTTTATGGCAAATTTTATACGTTTTTCAACATTTATTTTTAAAAAAAATGGGGGTTTTATAAATTGATTGGTTTTCATTTACCGGGCGCATCCGGCAATGGTGAGCAGGTCAGAAAAATCATCTGCCTGAAAGGTGAATGGCCGGCCGGCCTTGCTGCCGAACCCATATGAACAGAACACAGATGCCACGCCGGCGTTTCTGGCAGTGTCAAGATCGGTATGGTGATCACCCACCATCCAGGTTCGTTCAGGGTCAATATCCAGACCGATCTGATTTGCAGACCGGATCATTTCATATATACCTGAAGGATCGGGTTTCAGCCGGGCCAGATCCCCGCCGCCGATGATCCGGATAAAAAAACGGGCCAGCCCGAGCATGCCCACCACCTGCCGGGACAGGTCCCCGGGCTTGTTGGAAAGAACAGCCATAACGCAGTTCTTTTCAAACATTTTTTCAAGCCCGTCTCTGACGCCGGGGTAGAGCCGGGTCTCCTGAACCGGAAACCGCGCATACTGGCGGCTGAAGATCCGGGCCGCCTCATCCGTATCCGTTTCCGGACAGTCATGAAATGAGCGCTCCATCAAAATCCGGCTGCCATTGCCGACATAAGAAATGATCTCATCGCGTCCAAGCGGTTTAAGGCCGAAGTGCCGGCGGGTCAGGTTGACTGCCTGTGCAATATCAGCACGGGTATCGGCCAGGGTGCCGTCGAGATCAAAAATTATCAAAGGATCCATCGCGACACTATACATTAAGGACCATGGCGGGTCCAACAAAAACAGAGGCTGCAGGCACAATCAATTGCCTTGGCAATTGCGGTCAACCGTGATAACCAGAATAAAACAACCCAAAGAGAACCTGTGATGGAAATGATTGATCTGAGAAGCGATACCGTTACCCGCCCCACCATCGATATGCGGACCGCCATGATGGATGCTGACGTCGGCGATGATGTTTACAAGGAGGATCCCAGTGTAAACCGCCTTGAGGCCATGACTGCCGATATGATGGGAAAAGAAGCCGCCCTTTTCTGTCCCAGCGGCACCCAGAGCAACCTGCTCGCCCTTCTGGCCCACTGCCAGCGCGGGGACGAATACATTGTCGGCCAGAACGCCCATACCTACCGGTATGAAGGCGGCGGTGCCGCTGTCCTGGGCAGTATCCAGCCCCAGCCCCTTGATTTTGAGCCTGACGGCACCCTTGATCTTGAAAAAGTCAAGGCATTGATCAAACCGGACAACTTCCATTATGCCAGGACCCGTCTTCTCTGCCTTGAAAACACTCAGGCCGGAAAAGTACTGCCCCTTGAATATCTTGAACAGGCCGCCCGGTTTGCCGGCAGCCGCCATCTTGGGATTCATCTCGACGGGGCCAGGATTTTCAATGCTGCTGTCAAGCTTAAAACAGATGTCACCCAAATCAGCCAGTATGCAGATACGGTCTCCTGCTGCCTTTCCAAAGGGTTGGGGGCGCCGGTGGGATCTGTGCTGGCCGGACCTGAAAACATGATTGACAGCGCCAGACGTTGGCGAAAAATGCTTGGCGGCGGCATGCGCCAGGCCGGGATACTGGCGGCTGCCGGCATTCATGCACTCACCCACCATGTTCATCGGCTTGAGCAGGACCATGCCAACGCAGCAGCCCTGGAGCAGGGGCTCACCGACATCCCGGCCGTGAGCATGGACCCGGCCGGTGTACAGACCAATATGCTGCATGCACGGATTGATGCAGACCTGGATGACCTCTCCCGCTATATGAAGGAAACGGGTATTCTGATCTCTCCGGGCCGGCCCGTCCGGATGGTCACCCACCTCGATATCGACCGTCAGGATATTGATACTGTCATCAACGCGTTTAAACGCTATTTCAAAAAGACAGCGTCATGACCCGGCAGACCAAAGCCTATGCATATGCCCTGGCCACAGTGGCGTTCTGGTCGACTATTGCCAGTGCCAGCAAAATCAGCTTAAGACATCTTGCCCCTGAAGAACTGCTTTTTTACGCCTCCCTGGTCTCTACGGCCATCCTCTTCGTGGTCCTTGTCCTTCAAAAAAAGACAGGCCTGGTCAAAACCATGGGCAAAAAAGAATGGATGACATCTGTTCGATACGGCCTGCTCAACCCATTTGCCTATTATCTTGTTCTTTTCAAAGCCTACAGTATTCTGCCGGCCCAGCAGGCGCAGGTCATTAATTACACCTGGGCCATCACTTTGAGCCTGCTCTCCATTCCATTTCTCGGACAGAAGGTTGAGGGACGGCAGTGGTTTGCCATTGCCTGCTCCTACACCGGTGTTCTGGTCATTGCCACCCGGGGGGACCTTTTCGCCCTGAAATTTGAACATCCAACAGGGGTCGCACTGGCACTGCTTTCCACGATCCTCTGGGCACTTTACTGGATCTTTAACACCCGGGACACCCGGGATCCGGTGGCTGGCCTATTTTGCAACTTCTTGTGTTCACTACCTTTTTCTGCATTATTCATTGCTTTCACCAGCGGCTTTGGCCCGGTTCCACTTCAAGGGCTCCTGGGCGGGGCATATATTGGTATATTTGAAATGGGACTGGCCTTTGTGATGTGGCTGACCGCTTTGAAACTGACAACCAGCACAGCCAAAATCGCCAACCTGATTTTTATTGCGCCCTTTGCATCCCTGATCTTTATCTATTTTCTGGTGGGCGAATCAATCTTCCCATCGACGGTTGCGGGCCTGGCGCTGGTTGTAGGAGGGCTGATCATCCAGGCTTCCAGGCCTAGTGGAGAAGCAACTGAAAAGAATATCTGAAAGAATAATCAGGCCGTTTTTTTTTCAACAATGGTGGCCAGCACCGCCACCAGAATCAGAAAACCGCCGCCATACCCCATCAGGGTGTAGGTTTCGCTGAGAAACAGCATGGCAGTCACAGCAGCAATCACAGGCTCCAGGGTTGCGACAATGGCCGCCCGGCCCGCCTCAAGGCGTTTAAGTGCCTGATAATAACAGATGTTGGCCAGAAAAGTGGAGACAAACGACACCAGGACCAGGGCGGTCCAGGCCAGGGCGGTCTTTTCCGTAAATTCAATCAGGGGAAGGATGCCAAGGGCACCCAGCGGCAGAACCCATAAGAAAAAAGTGATACTTGAATAACGGGCGGAAAAATATTTACCCACTGTATAATAGAGGGAATAGCAGAATCCGGCTGTCAGGCCAGCCCCGATCCCGGTCCAGCTTAGCGACATCCCCTGGCTGATATCCCCGCCAGACATGGAGATGAGCAGCACACCCGACACCACCAGAATCACTGCTGAAACCTTAACAACAGAAAGCGCTTCCCGGTATAATACAAAAGAGGAGATCACCACCCATGCCGGTGCGGTGTACAGCAGAACAGAAGCAAAGCCGGCCCCCACACTTTTCACTGCAATCTGGTAGGAGACGTAAAAGAGCGAGATGCCAAACAGGGCGAAACCGGCAAAAAGCGGGATGTCTCTGGTGTTGATCCGGTAGCGCCGGACAATCATGGCCTGGGCCGCAAAAAAAAACCAGGAAATAAAGGCCCTCCAGAAGGCCACTTCGAGCGGCCCCACCCCCTGGGAAAAGGCCAGGGTTGAAAAAATCCCGATCAGCCCCCAGCAGGCGGCTGCAGATAATATAAAAACATAACCGGTGAGCATTGGATGGTTTTACCAGACAGGTGCAGGTTTGAAAAGCACAAACCCCTGAATGCAGATTCTGACGGATAAAAACAGGTGCAATCTTGACCTTGCGGGTCATGTCTGGTATTCACCTGTGTATGAAATCCATTGACGAACAAATCCTGCGGGCCACCAAGGAAATCATTGTCAAGTTTATTGAAATGGGCCGTCTTTCTCCATCCAATATCCATGAATCATTTAAAGATATTTATGCCACTGTCAATGAAACTGTAAAAGCCAATGTGACCCAGGCCCCCCCTGATATTGAAAAAAAATGACTCAACACGCAAAAGACCGTCTTTCCATGATTCGGTCAGGAGTTCTCCAGGGGCTGAAAAAAGGGTGGAGCGGCCTGTTCTGGCTGCTGAAAATTATTATCCCCATCTCTTTTATCACTGCCCTGCTGGTTCATTTTGAACTGATCTACAAACTTGATTTTATTCTCACCCCGCTGATGCACTGGATCGGTCTGCCTGCCTCTGCAGCCGTGGTGATCGTCATCGGCTTGTTCACAGGGATTTACGGTACAGTGGCGGCCCTTTCCGTCATGCCGTTTACCATGGACCAGATGACCCTGATTGCCATATTTACCCTGATTGCGCACAACCTTTTTCAAGAAAGCCTGGTCCAGGGCCAGTCCGGCCTGCCCACGGCGATTGCTGCTTTTTTCAGGCTGGTCATGGCAATTGTGGTCACCTTTATCTGCTCAAAAATAATGGGGGTCACTGCCCTGGATGCAGTCGATGCCGGAACCGCAGTGAACGGTGCGGCAGTAACGTTTACTGCCATGCTTGCAAAGTGGGGGGCGGATACGTTCTGGCTCTCTGTGCAGATATTCTGCATCATCATGCCGCTCATGGTCATGCTTGAACTGGGGAAAATTTTCAATGTCATAAGGGCGTTGACCCGGCTGACCGCTCCGATCCTGACCATCATGGGACTTAAACCTGCTACAGGCATGCTCTGGCTGACAGCAGCTGTTTTCGGCCTGGCCTATGGTTCAGCTGTCATTGTTGAAGAGACACAGAACCATGCATATGACAAAGACGAGCTGACACGGCTTCACCTTTCCATCGGCATCAATCATGCCATGATCGAGGACCCGGCGCTCTTTCTGCCCCTGGGGCTGTCACCTCTCTGGCTGTGGCTTCCAAGACTGATTGCAGCGATTGCCGCAGCCTGGCTCCACTGGGGATACAGCCTGGTTAAAAAAAAATATGCTGAACGAATTAACCATAAAAAATTTTGCAATCATTGATGACCTGCGTGTTTCCTTCAAAGAAGGCTTAAGCATTCTTTCCGGAGAAACCGGTGCAGGCAAATCAATGATTATTCAGGCAGTGAATCTGCTTCTGGGTGCACGCGCATCTGCTGATATGGTCCGAAGCGGCTGCTCACAGGCTGAACTCGAGGCATTTTTTGACATCAGTCCCGGATCAAATTCCGCCCGGGTGATGGCTGAGCAGGATCTGGATACTTCAGAGGGACTGATCATCCGGCGGGTGATGACCTCTGCCGGAAAAAGCCGCGTTTATATCAATTCCAGACAAACCACCCTGGAACTTTTGAAACAGGTCACCCAGGACCTGGCCGGAATTTCCAGCCAGCACGCCCACCAGGGGCTGCTTAAAGAAGAACACCATCTTGATATTCTAGATGACTTTGCCCAGACCCAGACGCTACGGTCAACGGTCAACAGCACCTATTCAAAGATGCTGCCAATTCAAAAAGAAATCTGCTTGTTGAAAAACCGGGCGGACACCCTTGAAAAAGAATATGAGCTCTACCGGTTCCAGAGAGATGAAATAGAGGCTGCAGACATCCGGCCGGAAGAAGATGCGCACCTTGAAAAAAAACGGGATCAGCTTCAGAATTCGGCCCAGGTGTTTGAGCTTGTGAACCGTGCCATTCATGATATTCATGACAGGGAAGGGGCCATGGTGGAAAATCTCGCTCTGCTGGTCAATGAATGCCAGCGGTTTGCATCCTCTGACGACCGCCTTGAACCTGTGTCAGAGCGTTTGTCTGCTATCCTCTACGACCTGCAGGATGCGGTTGAGGATCTAAGGCACTTTTCATCGGATATCGACCTTGACCCGGCTTCCCTGGATGCGATTGAGCAGCGGCTCGACACCCTGGCCAAGCTGAAAAGAAAATACGGCGGTACCCTGGAGACGGTATTAGACGAATACCAGCGGCTGAGTGAGCACCTTGACCAGGCCGGCGGTGCCGAAGAAAAAATCACACTCCTTGAAAAAACTTTTGAACAGCTTCACGCGCAGCTCTCCAGAGATACCCGTGATCTCTCTGAAAAAAGACAGAAAGCGGCCGCCACCCTCTGCGGGCTGGTCCAGGACGAACTCAAGTCCCTGGAAATGGGACAAACCACATTTGATGTGGCATTTTCCTTTGATCCTGCGTCTGGTGAATCTGACATCGCCTCCCCACAGGGACATAAAATCGGCCCAAGCGGCATGGACAACGTTTGTTTTCTGATCAGTCCCAATCCGGGAGAATCGCTCAAGCCGCTGGCAAAGATTGCATCTGGCGGTGAGCTATCAAGGATCGTGCTTGCGTTAAAGGCGGTCCTGTCAAAAACCAATGCCCTGGAGACCCTGATTTTTGATGAAGTGGATGCCGGTATCGGCGGTGCCACCTCAGAGCGTGTCGGCCAGAAACTCAAACAACTCGCCACTACCCATCAGGTCATCTGCATCACCCATCTTGCCCAGATTGCCAAATTTGGGAATTCTCAGTACCGAATTCTGAAAACCGTGGACAACAACCGAACATTCACCACCATTACACCGCTCACAGATGAGGCTGAACGGGTCGCGGAGCTGGCCCGGATGATCGGCGGGGAAGAAGTCACCTCAGCCACGCTCGCCCATGCCAGAGAACTCCTTAAACAGTCTCAGGCTTGACAAATCGATCTTCATGCTTATTATATTAAACCACTATATTTGGAAAGCAAGGAGATGGTATGCCGATTTTTGAGTTTAAATGCACAGCATGCAAAGAATTTTTCGAGATCATTGTCATGGGTTCAGATGACAAAGAAGTGGCCTGCCCAAAATGCCAATCACGGGAATTTGAACGGGTGGTGTCTGTCAGCAACTTTGCCATGGGCAGTGGCGCCAAAACCTCCGGCCAGGGGGTTCAGACCCAGGAGAGAAACTGCTCCGGGGGTTCCTGCAAGACTTACACCGTTCCTGGTGAAACAAAATAATATCTGACCTGCTGTTCTCTCAGCGCGTATTTTTCTAAAATTTACTATCAGCCGAATCTGGACTTCTCAGCCGAGTGGATACAGATTCATTCAAGGAGGGTTCAATGACAGAATATGCAACACTTGAGATTGACGGAAAACAACTAACACTGCCCATTATCGAAGGATCAGAGGGTGAGAGGGCTATCGACATCCGCAGTCTTCGACAGGAAACAGGGATGATCACTTTTGATCCGGGGTTCGGCAACACAGGCACCTGCAGAAGCGCCATCACTTTTATGAACGGCGAGCAGGGCATACTCAGATACCGCGGCATCCCCATTGAACAGCTGGCAGAACACTCCACCTTTGTGGAAACAGCCTTTTTATTAATTACCGGAGAACTGCCGTCCCAGGACGAGCTCACCCGTACCAGTGTCGACCTCAATGACTTTTCAGGTCTCCATGCAAACATGAAGGCCTTTTATCAGAACTATCCCTCCCGGGCCCATCCCATGGGGATTCTTTCCGCCATGGTCAATGCCATGAGAAGCTTTTACCCGGAATTGATCGACATTGAAGAGGAGATGAACAAAACCTATCTGCGGCTGATTTCCAAAATCAGGACCATGGCTGCCTACGCCTACAGGATCTCCAAAGGGGAGCGGGTGGTCTATCCCCGGCCGGACCTCTGCTATTGTGCCAACTTTTTAAACATGATGTTTGACCGTGATGTGATTCCGTATGAAATCGATGATGATCTGGTCAAGGCTTTGAATGTTTTCTGGATCCTCCATGCTGATCATGAACAGAATTGTTCCACCACTGCCGTCAGGGTGGTCGGCAGCGGAAAGGTAAACATCTACGCCACCATTTCCGCCGGGATTTCCGCACTCTGGGGGCCCCTTCACGGCGGTGCCAACCAGGCCGTGATCACCATGCTTGAAAGTATCCACAAGCAGGGTCTTACCATTGATGAGTGCGTGAAAAAAGCCAAGGACCGCTCAGATCCTTTCAGATTGATGGGATTCGGTCACCGGGTCTATAAAACCTATGATCCGCGGGCAAAAATCATGAAAAAGATGTGTGATATTGTCCTGTCCAAGTTCAGCCGGAAAGATCCGCTCCTGGATATTGCCCGCAAACTTGAAGAGGTGGCACTGTCCGACAGCTACTTTGTTGAAAAGAATCTCTATCCCAATGTGGATTTTTATTCAGGCATTGTCCTTCGGGCCATGGGCATCCCCACCAATATGTTCACAGTCATGTTCGCCATTGGCCGCCTTCCGGGCTGGATTTCCCAGTGGAAGGAGGATGTAGCCGATCCTGAAATGAAGATTTCAAGACCGCGCCAGATCTATACCGGCCACACAAGCCGGGATTATATCCCCATGAGTGAAAGAGGATAGAATCCATCTGATGGCAGCGGTCATTGCACACAGGGGCGCCAGAAGCCTTGCCCCTGAAAATACGCTGGCCGCTGCCGAACTGGCATGGGAAATCGGTGCCCATCAGTGGGAAACCGATATCAGCCTTACCAGAGACAGGGAGCTGATCCTTTTTCACGACCCGCATCTTGACCGGTGCACCAATGCAGCAGAGATCTTCGGCAGCAGGAAAGCACAGGACCGTCTGGTTTACAACTACACGCTCAAAGAACTTCTCTCTCTGGATGCCGGCAGCTTTTACGAAAAAACCGATCCTTTCTCCCAGATCAGAAAAGGCAACATTGACACCGCTGCTCTCTCATCCTTTACAGGGCTTAAAATCCCCACCCTGGCACAGGGGCTTGATCTGGTGAAAGAGCATTCCTGGTCCGTCAACCTGGAACTCAAAAGCCATGTGGCGAATGATGCAGACGTCTATCTGCCGGAAAAAACCATTGAAACCGTGAAGACATCCGGCCTCAGACCGGAGCAGGTGGTTATTTCATCATTTAATCACATCTGGCTGGACCATATCCGTAAAACAGCACCGGAATATTCTCTGGCCGCCCTGATGGTGTCTGTCCCGCCGGGGTTACGAGATTCTAGCAGGCTACGGTTC
>CAZLNA010000023.1:0-12585 GCA_964560485.1 uncultured Desulfobacula sp.
CAGCGGCTTGCGCCGCGGCCGCAACCCATGTCCCGATCCGGATCGCAGGTTTTCAAATATTTTTAAATTTTAATCAAATCCTTTGTCCGGTGCCTGGTATTTGGGTGTCGGCAGCGGCCTTGGGTAGACCACGGTTCCCGGTTCTGTCCGGGGCGCCTGTCCGCTGAACCAGGCTCTGGAAGTAAACCCGGATACATATGTGCCAGAACTGTTCTGGGTGATGATTTCCCCCTGGGCGTTTCTCAACGGCGTTACCCGCCATACCGCTCTCAGGGACACCTGCTTCATGGCTGTACCTGGCCGGGATTTGGTATCTGCCATTAAAAGGACTGACCCTGGCTTGAAGCGTTCCGCATCAATTTCAAACAGGCTGGCATTCTGGCGGTAAAAATTGATCTGGTTGAAAACCGGGTTGAAATCCTCTCGGCTCACCGCACAGGTCATGCCTTCCATGGAGACCAGGGCCTGCTGAAGTTCCTGCATCAATGCGCGCTGAAAAGCCGGGTCAGCCCCGGTAAAGCTGCGCTCGCAGAGCACCACCTGGATTTCATCTTTTGAGGCCTTATACCGGCCGGATGCAAGACCCCTTTTCAGTGACTCGGCCAGTTCCCTGGCCAGGCTGTAGCTGAGCCGTTCCATTGATCTATAGGGATTTTCAGCGAGACCGGGCGGAGCCGGACTGGTATTGGCGCGGGTGTTATACAACAGGGTGGCCGGGCTGTCACTGAAATATGCCAGGGTGGTGTTTGCCCCTACACCCGGAATGCTTCTCGAATGGGTATCCCGGGCTGTGATAGACACTTTGACCCGTTCAAACACCTCGTCCGGTTCAACATCGACCACAAAGACGATGGAGCCTTCAAAGAGATCAGAATAGGCCAGGGAATGACCTTTTAATGAAAAGGGGGCGTTTTCCCTGATTTCAAACCAGTTTTCCCTGGAGAGTCTTACGATTTCGCGGTCCTGGGACAATTTGTCCTCTAACCGCTGAACAATGGTTTCATCGAGGCGGGTGTATTCTTTTCCGTCAATGCCGGCCTTTGAAATAACAGCAGCCGGAGCAATCCTTGAGACTTTTGCCCGTGCACTGGCAACGGCATCATCCACAAGGGCATCAATCTTCTGATCAAACTCAGATTTCATTTCAGGGGGGACTGCATGCTGGCGGCAGCCAACAGCAACCAGGGTCATCAGGAGCAATACCGTCAGGCATGCCAGGTTCAGTTTAGGTTTCATCAATCGATCCTCTCTTGTTGAAAGTTATCCCTATCGCATTGACCAGTTATCCCGATATTATCGTATACCACTATCGAATCAACGCGCATTTGACAATAATTAATTAACTCATGTCCATAATTTTTGCCCATTTTTGGACTTTTTTCGAATACGCCCGCTTATCAATGATCCTGCGGGTCCCTTTTGAAAACACAAGAATTTTGTTTTTTGTTTTCCTGCCATTTGCCGGACCTGCATAGTAATATTCCAAAGGATACCGCCAGGTTGAAATATCATTGCGGTTTGCATTTTTGATCTTCCCGTCCTGGTCAGCCTTTTTGTACATGCGGTCAAGATACCAGGTGCCGGCCATGATGGAAGCGTGAGGATCCAAAGGATCATTTTTAATGATTATCCCCTGCCTGAGCAGATCTTTTTGTGCCAGCCTGAACGTTGAATCAATGGTCTGCATCAACCCTTTGGCAGTGGTGGTGGACGCCTTTGCCGCCGGATCTCCACCGGATTCGGCCAGAATTACGGATTTTACTATAGATTGCGGCACATCAAACCGGGTCGATGCATTTTTAATCAATTGATGATACCGGCCGAGGCGCCCTTCAACCCGCTGGCTGATTTTCCGGGCGGTCTCGGGCTGGCGGACAGCCGCCGCTTCTTCTTCAACAGAAAAAGGCACAAAAACCGAACGCAGTGCATGCCAGGGATCTGACCGTCTTTTTACAGGCGCCTGAACCGGTGGCACACTCTCTTTTCCGGGCAGATCTTTGTATATCTTTTGAAGATCTGTCCAGGGATCGGTCTGGGCAGACGCCCGGTCACCGGCTGCAGCCGTCAGTGCCCAGGCAATGACAATGACCATGGCAATCTGTTTCATTTCACCTCTGATGCAAATGCAATATATATACGGTTATCTGAAAAAGTCTTAAATGTTTCAAGATAGTCATAAAGGCTGACCTGGGTCTGCTGCGTTTTTTTAATATAGAGCATTTTCTTTTCTAGCTCTGCTCTGCCCTGTGAAACAATCCGACCGTCAGCCTCAAGTCTTTCAATATCTTTTCGCGGATCATAGAGACGGTCCTCAAACCGCAGCATCAGGCGGCCATTTTTTTTCTCAAGGGTGGCAATATTCTTTGCCGAAACCACAGCATAACCGGAAACTGCGCTTTTTTTCTGGTCCGGCGCCTGCTGAGGCCGGCCCGAGGATTCAAAAGACATGAGCAGCATAAAGGCAAAGATCATCATGAGTAAAAAAAGATAGGCAAACAGATCTTTGCCCGGATCGCCCGCAGCCATGGGAGCGGTCATGATCTGCCGCCGCCTCATGATGCCTCCTTGTCCAGAATATCGCAGACCCGGATGCTGACCATGGCCTCAAACCGTTTGGCGCGGGAGAGCAGAAACCTTGACCCCATGAGGGTGAGGACCAGCCCGCCCATGACAGCAGCCCCCAGGGAAGTATAAAGCGCTGTAGAGAGCCCTTTATCCCAGGAGCCGGCAAAAACCAGGGCTGCTGCCTTTCCTTTGGCCAGACCCTGGAACATTTCATTGAACGCGCCAATAGATCCGAAAATGGTCCCGGCAAACCCGATGAGAATCAGGGTGGAGACATAACCGGAAATGGCCTGGAAATGGACCATTACCCGGCAATCTATTTCCGCCCAGATGGCATCGACTGCAAAGGTGGCATTCTCGTGCCCTTTTGAGGCGGAGTATCTGAGCCGCTCAAAGAGAGGCTCTAGAAATAACATGGCCTGATCTGCCTGTCCCGGCACATGCCGCAGGTAATCATAGAGCAGAATCACCCGGCGGGTCATCAGGAAAAGATAGATCAGAAAAACAGGTCCGAAAAAAAGGCCGAAATTTTGAAGAAACCATCTGAAAAAATCCATTGTCTGCTCCCTGGTTTATAAAAGTCCGGCCCGGTTCAGGGCAAGGACATCTTTTTGTGCGCCAAAACAGGCCAGCGGATCAATCTCCACTGAGGCGCCTGAGGAAAAATCGACCCGCACCGGTATAAACACCCCGAACCGTCCCCCGCCCTGCCGCTGAATCGCAAAAACTTTGCCTAACACATCTGCGGTTGAAGGGTCAGTGGCTTCGGGCAACCCCTTTTTATCCCGGCTCCAGGCAAAGGCCTGCATGGCCCTTGCATAAATGGCATCCCGGACAAATGCATAGGTGTAATACCGGATTTCAACCTTGTCTCTGTCGTTAAAACCGGACCCCTTCAAGGCCTTACCCCATTTTTCCCAGGGATCGGACACAATAAAACAGGTGGATGAAAATTCAGATAAAGACGCCTGGGCCACCCGGGACTGATCTGTCAGGTCGGTATGGGGGACATCATTTTTCAGGGCCACCACTTTCATCTGAAAAAGATCATAGGTGTTTTCCAGATTCACGATTCTCAGTCCCAGGCGTTTGGCCTGTGTTTTAAGCGCTTTGCCCTGGGCCTGCCATTGCTGGTAGGTGTCAAAATAAGAATCCGGGGCAAGGGTTAATTGCCCCACACCCTTTTCAGTGGGCGGTTCCGGTGAGTAACCGGGCAATTTTCCAAACACCGGTGCAGAAGACTTGGGCGCGCTTTCCTGTGGGGTAGACACTGTTTTAAGGTCTGTTCTCAGATCAGGTAACGGCTCCCGTTCTGCAGCAGGTGTTTTCTTTTGAACCGGTAATTCAGGCAGGGCTGTTTCGTTTTGACCGGCCAGAGCCATTGGCGCCGGGCGGCTCTCCTCAGGATCGGGTTTCTCCTGTTCTGCCGGTTTTTCCGGTTTCGGTGCTGCCGGTTCAGGCGTCTGTTCTGCTTTGGTCACCGCTGCCACCGGTTTTGCCTCAGGTTTGACCGGAACCGGTGATGCTTTCTGCGGTTCCGGCGGCGCCTGGTCTCCGGCCAGTGTTTCAACCGGTTTTTTTTGTGGTTTTTCCTTTTTCTTTTCCGCCTTTACCACAGGGGGTGCTGCTTTTTCCGGCACGGGTTCCACCTGTGGTTCAGCCGGTTCTGGTTCAGGCACGGCAGCTGCCGGTCCGGACGGCGTGTTTTGTTCCGCTTTTTGGGGTTCAGGTTGAGGTGTTTTTTCCGCCAGCCGTTTTTTTACCGGCTCAAACACATGTTCCACAGCCACAAAAACCTTATCTGCAGACCGGCTCAGGTGGTAGAGCATGGAAAAGCAGCCCAGCATCACCAGGAAAACAGCCAGGGTAATCCGTGTGATTTTCAACCGGCCGTCCGGATGTTTAAACAGCGCCTGCATTTTTAACCGCCTCTGTTATTTTAATATCAATGACAGGATCTTCCGGTGATTTGGGTTTTTCCTGCCACAGGCGCAGCTGGGACTGGATTTTAGCAGCCAGTCCGGGCCAGGACCTGGCCAGCTCGGGCTGGGCAGCCAGAAACTGCTGATAGGTGGTATCTGTCTGAAAATAATACCGGATCCGTTCCTTGTTTCTCGGGCTCATGCCTGCCATGTCGAGATCATAACGCGCCAGGTGCTCACAGGCATCGAGGCTTGACTGGATCAGATCCGTGTATGAATCGATTTCGTCCCGGATATTGGTTTTCATGCGAACGTATTTTTCACTGACAAACCGGGTCCGGGAAGAGGCGGTATCGCTGTCTTCATCAGAGGCCGGTGCTTTTTCAGGCAGCCCTTTAAAGAGCTCATTCTCCTTTGCAAATATCAGTTTTTCTTCATATTCTGAATAATTGGCCAGTTTGATACCGTAAAGCACCAGCCGTTTCAGGTTGGAAAAATATTCATAAAAATATATTTTCTGTTGAGTGGCTTCCATGGACCGCTGGTCAAAATGCCGGACAATCTGACCGGACATCTCTTCGGTCTGGGCAGACAAGTCTTCTTTGCTCATCTCTGTATAGGTTTTAAACAGCGACTGGGCAGTCGCACCGCCTGCAAACAAAAGGAAGGCAGACAGGGCAACCGCTGTCATCCAAGCTAAGGTCAGGTGTTTCATGTTATTCCCCTTTTATTAAAAAATTTTCTTATTCAACTCAGATCAAACCGGTTTAATGCAGATGCTACTCTTTATGTGACCATGCTGCCCTTTCGCTTCCGATAAATGCCATTTCCTTTTCATAGCTGACCGTTTCCCGGGTCACGCTGGCATCATCCACACTCTTGATGCTGTCCAGGCCTTCAAGCACGTCGTTGACCATGGTGTCGAGCACCTTGTCGAGTTTTTCTGTGGACGCTGCCACTATATCCAGGGTCTGGGAGAGCTGGGTCAGGTTTGAAAAACCGAGTTTGGCAAGGGCATCTGCATGACCGGTGCCTCCGGTTTCAGCCACAGGCACGACCTTGGAAAAAGCAAGGTTCAGACTGGTGATGACCTGGATAAATTTCTTGGGAATCTGCTCCCCGTGCGCCTGGATGTTCTCCATGGTTTTTTCGCTCAGATGCTGATTCATGGCTGCGATCTTAAGCCGTGATTCGTAGAGCATCCTGCGCTGCCGGATGTGCCGGATGCGCCCTTTGACCCGGTTGTATTTGTCCACCAGCCGCTGTTTGGTGGCAGGATCCTTGGCGTCCCGGATCTGGTCGAGCAGGGCTTCGGCATCTGCTGCAGCCTGGCTGAACCGCTTGAGTTCATCTCTGCGGTAGTTTTTCAGACTCAGTTCGTAATTATCATTCAGCGACCGGGTGGCCTGGGTATCAATGATGGATTCGGCAATGGCGCGGTCAAACGCTTCCAGAGAAAGCAGCAGGGGATCGATATTCTGATCGCAGACCGCTTTGAGGCGGCCCACTTCAAGAATGATCCGTGCATTGATATTGGCCCGCCTTGCCCTTCCCACGGGATCATCTTTAGACAGCAAACCCGCCTCTTCCAGACGCTGCCGGGTATCGAGCAGGCGCTGAAGCTCCCCGGTGCGGGCTGCAAATTCAGCAAACATTTTTTTACTTGACTGTTTAAGAAGAGAGCCTGAGCTCTCAATCCGGTCTCTTGACTGCCTGGCTATCTCCACGGCCCTGTCTGCAGCTGCATAACTGGTGGCCACCAGAAGGGTCTGGATTACCATGAGCACGATCACGGCCAGAAAAATTAAGATGGCGTTGATCACTCTGTCTGATATCATCCTTTTCTCCTTTTTATCTTTCACTGTTGATTAGAAAAACAATCTTTCATAGAGGGATGCGTCGAGTCTGCGGCAAACCTGCTTGGCCGACACCAGTCCCGGGTCATTTTTTGAGCGGGCGTTTCTGATTTCATACCCCATCCATGCCTTCATCAGGCGCTGGTCTGCCTCTTTGTACATTGCCTTGCCGTCAACCATACCCATGAAATAGGCATGGACCGCCTTGGCAAAAACCGTTTCTGTCCGGCGATGATTGAACAGATGAACCGCCCGTGCAAGATGGTGCATGGGAAGATCCTGACCCTTTTCAAGGGACGCTCGGACTACTTTTCGCCAGCAGGCTTCGTTGGTGTTGAGCCAGGCCTGATCCAGGACTTCCGCGATCTGGCCGCTGCTGTAATTTTCCACGCCGTCTGCCAGGACCTGGCTGCAGGTCAGTGGCTCAGGCGGGGGTGCCATGATTTCAACGCTCTTTTTGGTTCCGGTGCAGCCAACAGCCGCACTGATCAGAATCAGACTGATCACAAAGAGGCTCAAAAGCCTTTTCAGGCCAGCCAATTGCATGGATTTCATATTTTCCTCCTTTAATAAAACTGATCCGGGAATCCATGTCCCGGACAGGGATTCAGGTCTGTTGATCTCTTAATCGAAGGAAAAAATTTAGTTTCAAATTATTTTTTAAAAAAAGGCGGGCTGCAGGAACAAAAACACCCGCACTGCCGTCGGGAAGTGCGGGTGAGACAGAGGTGTTTTTTATTTAAATACGTTAATTTTTTCTCACCAGCCGGAAACCGGTGCTGCCGAAACGCTGGTCTGTTTTACGCCAGTCCCTTGCAGAAACCGACACATCCACGGGTTCGTTATACCAGCTGCCGCCCCTGCGGACACGGTCGGTGCCGCCGGAGGTGATCACCGGGTTCTGCCGGCTGTGCCGGGAATAGGCATCACTGACATAGACATCCTCACACCACTCATAGACATTGCCGAGCATGTCGAACAATCCGTACTTGTTGGGCCAGAACCGCCCGACAGGCGCATTGGCAGCATACCCGTCATTGCAGGCATGACTTGCCCATGTAAAATTCGGATATTTTGCCTTGGAGGTCCGGTCATGGACATTGGCGTAATGACAGGCATTGCCCAGGTTTTCCCCCCAGTACCGCCTGGCAGTGCCGCCGGCCCTTGCTGCATATTCCCACTGGGCTTCGGTGGGCAGAGAAAACTGGTACCCTGTTCCGCTGGACAGCCAGGCCACATAGGCTTTGGCATCCTTCCAGGTGAGATAGGCTGCGGGCTGGCTGTCCTGGTTCAGGTCCGCACCTTTAAAATTTTTGCTCGAATGAGACGGCATGAACTGACGGAACTCTTTGTTGGTGACTTCGTATTTACCCATCCAGAAACCGTCCAGACAGACCTCATGCACAGGCTTTTCATGGTCACGCCCGATGTCAGAGCCCATTTGAAAACATCCTTTGGGAATCCAGACAAAGACCATTCCGGTTTTGGGTTCGGTCCAGGTATCACCGACCAGGCGCGATGCGCTTTCCGGCCGGGGTTTGGGGGCAGGCTCTTTTTGGGGCGGCACGGGCGGCCGGGTCCCGGACGCCAGGAAAAATTTGGGCACGGGCGTGGACGACATCCACGGCACCTGCTGGTCCCGTGTATCTGACATCACATCAAGCCCGGTCTGGTTAAAAACTTCCTGAACGGTCAGTCCCGGATCATTCAGGTTTTTCAGCAGCCGGGCCGTATAGGTCCCGTTCCTGCCCGGACCGTCTGCTGCCACTGATCCCGGTGACGTGGCATAGGCAATGATGGAACCGGGCGGGGCATCCATCTTTGCCAGGCCGTTTCGGGATGATCTGAAATTTCTGGCAAAGGGATTGTTTCTGCAGGCATCAAGAATCACAATATTGAGCCGGTTGCCTGCCTCTTTCATCTTGCCCAGGATCCGTCCGGCATGGATGCATTCAAACTCCACGTCAGATTCAGAAGAGACCCGGGTTCTGACCGGCACCAGGTAGTTGGCACCGTTAATCTGCATGCCGTGGCCGGCAAAATAGAATATCCCCACCTCAGACCGGGCAAGCTTTCTGGCAAAGGAATTGATACTGTCAACCATGGCCCGCTTGTCCGCGTCCACGTTTAAAATGACATCAAACCCGAGCTTTTCAAGCGTGTCTGCGATATCCCGTGCATCATTGCCCGGGTTTTTTAATGGGGCGGCACGGTAAGCACTGTTACCGATTACAAGGGCGGTGCGCTTGGCTGCCAGTGCATTTGAAATTGGAAGTAACATGGTTAAAAGAATCATACTAAAGACAATTTTTCTGGGGGCCATACTATTCTCCAAATTGGGTTTATTTTTCCTTTTTTATCAGATCCTGCTGTGGTTTCAACAAAAATATAACCTGTTTTTCCTATCGAAGCTGTTTTGTTTTTTTCAAATACCACCGGGCCGTAATACCGGTCCAGTGCTGAATTGCCGTGATGAAAAGCCCTGGCCACGACGATGCAGCGTTCATTCGCAGATCCATGACCGGCAAAGAGAGTGCAGACAAATCCCTTCAATAATATAATCAAAAATCAGGATCTTGTTTTCATTTTTTTGTATCCAGATTCAGGTTAAACAGACCCTGCTTATTTTTATTCTGCCTCTCCTGATCTAAACAAGAACCGATTTTTTTCTTGAATCTAAAAATTTTGCTTCGACAATAGGGTTAACAGCAGAAAAACCTTATTAAAGGAGACACCATGAACAATTACAGATCATCCATAATGATTATTTCAACATCAATTGTTTTTACTTTTATATGTATGATGGCCCTCTCAATCTTGTTTACCTCAATGGCCCATGCCCTGCCCAATGATGTTCAGCCCCGCCGGCAGGCCATAGCAATGGCGAACGACTTTGACCGGGCGTATGAGACGGTTGCACGGTACGGTGAAGCCATATCACAGGCATCTGCCCGGTATGGTGTCCCTCAGCAGGTTCTGCTCAGGGTTCTTGTGGCGGAATCCCTGGCAGCGTCGGACGCAATGATCCGTCACCGCCCCTGGGCTGCGGTCTATTCCAGTGCACGCGAACTTGACCGCCTCTATGCCAGAGCAGTGATCGACAAACGGGCCAGCATGTTCAAGCGCCATAAAGCCTCAGCATGGCAGGCGGCCATTGATGATTATTTCAATGCCAGACCCCCTGCCACTATGCCTGAACGATCCTACCCTGTGCTGGATCATGGGCTGAACCAGGGCTTTGATTAAACCTTAATTAAAAAAAGGCGACCAGATCTGGACAGGTTAATGACAGTTGCAATAGATCAAACATCCTCCTAAACCTGACAGTTCAAATCCCGGCCGTTGCAGCGGCCACCTTGCAAAAGGTGGCCGCTGTTTGGTTTGTCTGACCAAAAGACATTCTTCAGAAAACTTCTATCTATTGATTTGATCAAAGATTTGCACTAAGGTCATTTATGAGATCAACCTGTCACTCAAAGGAGGGTATCATGGGCGAAATCATTGGTGGTATCATTGTTATGGCAATCTTTATCCTTTTTGTCATGAAAAAA
This sequence comes from uncultured Desulfobacula sp., assembly GCA_964560485.1. Classification (GTDB taxonomy): domain Bacteria; phylum Desulfobacterota; class Desulfobacteria; order Desulfobacterales; family Desulfobacteraceae; genus Desulfobacula. The sequence goes on from CAZLNA010000023.1 coordinate 9,895, forward strand.
GGCAAAGGTAAAAAACAAGATGAGATGCAGCGTATCCGCGAAGAAGAGTATTGGGCGGGAAGAGAAGCTGAGACCACCACTGTCGTTGACAGCGATGACGATTAGCCCGGACGCTGCCCAATACCATTCTCTGTTCAGATAATGATCCGTTTCCAGCGCCCCTTACCGGATCAGGGTGGCCCCGTAGAGCGCAAACACCCCGTGGGCATCGCCGTGTTTGGGGACTGTCAGCAGATCGATTTTCACCCGGGTCACCTTCATGGGCGTAAATTCAAATTGAGACAGGTATAGCCGCCGTTCATGGGTGGTGACCTTGTTCATCCCCTGGATGATCCGGGTACCGGCTGCCGGACTGTTGCTGCCTGAATTCCATTCACCTGTATGGGCATTTCCGATCAGATCAAAAGAGACACTGCCTTTGTCACCGGTCACAGTAACCCTGGCAATGGGTTTTTGATGGGCGAAATTGCCCCACCAGAAACAATTCGTGGCCAGCTGGATCCTTGAAGCCGTCTTTGAGGGTATGGTCCACGTAAAGGTCTCAGGATAGCAGATCCCGTCATTGAACATGGACTTGCACCGGCTCAGACAGATCATATACGCCTGCCCTGTCTTACTGCCGCAGACCGGTATCCCATCAATTTCAAAATACTTGATCGGCCGTTTATGATTGGCTCTGGTCGTGAAATCAAGCGGATAGCTCTCAGGAATGGCTTCCATTTTTAAATCGTCGAAATTGATGTGGCCCCAGCCGGCGTCTGAATCATCCACAAGCCGGATCCGGGCTGACTGCCCTGAATACTTGGAGACATCCCAGCGGACCCGGTACATGCTTTCATTGCATTTGCCGGTTGCCTTGAGCACCGTCTTACCGTTAATTATCAGCTCGACGCGGACCCGGTTGATATCACATCCGCCGCCAATCAGAAAGCTGATGACCGGGCGGGAGACCGTAAAGGGTTTGCTGGTCAGGGTGCCTTTCGGCATATCCCCCTGAACCTGACCGGCCGGCGCCTGGGCATTGGGCCGTTTTTCATACCCGCCGATCCAGTAAGTGCCTGCATGATTTGAGGGCTGTCCCCGTTTTCGGGCCGTGGGGTTATCCCCGAGCGTGGGCTGGAAATCAAAGGCCGTTCCGGTCTTGGTCCAGCCGGAAAGGCTGCCGGATTCAAAATCCCAGTTTGTGCCGCGCACGGTTGACGGCACCGGTTTGGCCACGGCCTTACCCTCATCTGCAGGTCCGGGTGTCTGCTGCCCGACTTTTCCCTGGTCTGGTTTTTGGGGACCGCTTTGAACTGCCGCAGTCTTGGCAGTTGCATGCCAGGGCCAGGTCCGGCTGTAACCCTGCTGAGTAAAGGTGCCTTCCAGCCGGGAGGGTTGACCCTCCTTTTTTGTCAGTGTTCCGGTGTAGACCTGGGTTGAACCTGGGATCGGACGGGTAAAAACCAGGCGGTTATTTTCAAAAACCATGTCTGTCAGTTTTTCCGGGGTCCGTCCAAGCCGGAGCACCCCGCTATATCCCTTTTCAATTCGGGTCAACTCAAGGGTGCCGGTATATCCGTTTGCGTTAATTGCCCAGGTGGTGGCCATTGAAGCCGTTTGGAATCTGCCGCTATCTGTCTCAGGCGTTGAACTGCCGGAAGGGGCCGGTTTAGACGCCGCCTGCTGACTTGACTGCTCTTTTAAGAGTTGATAGGCTTTCACCCTTATTTTTTCTGTCTCATGAACCAGTGTGTCGGTGTTGAAATTCCACAGGTTATAGGTGGATTTAAACCCTTTTTCAATATCATCGAGACAGCCCTGGTAATCCTGATTGTCAAATTTGGTGCGGGCTGACCTGAACAGGCCACGGGCTTTCTCTTTCCTGGTTTCCAGCGGTTTGAGATAGGCTTCGGACTGATCCAGGGTTCTCTTTTCAGACGGGCTGAGCGGCAGGTTTTTTCTTGCCTCTTCAATTGCAGCCAGGGCTTCTTTATAATCCCTTCTGCCCGTCAAGACCCTGACATTTCCCAGTGCCTGGTTCACTCTGGCATCCCGGCTGAACCAGGCATCACCGAGCTGTTTTTGCATTTTCGCCACCGGCGGATAATAGGGGAACTCATTTTTCAACGGAATCAACTGCTTTTGAGCCTTTAAATACTGGTGATCTTTTACAAGATCCCCAATGCTTTTAAGGGTGTTGTCAGCACGGGCTTTATCCGCCTTTACCGACGCCAGGATCTTTTTCAGTCCAACGATGGAGGGATCTTTTTCAAGGGCGGCCTCAATCATCTGGATAGAGTGGTCCAGTCTTCCCATGCGCAGGGGTTCCTTGAGCTCGGGCAGATGTTTGTCTATGGTGGCGATCTGAGCCTTGTCCCTGTGCAGGGTTTGTGTCACGCGCTCCTTTCCGGTCCCTTTACTGCCGGGTGCTGATGCCGTTTGCTGTGCGGCGGCACTGAATGTGCCTTTACCCCGGCCCAGCTCTATCCCCCTGCTGTCTTTGACTGTCACTTCAAGGGTGTACGTCCCTTTTTGACTGGCCTGAACCCGCGTCGCGCTGGACGTGGGGCTGTAAACCGCAGCCCCTTCAGGGAAAACCGTCCATTCATACTGCAAGGGCTGCTTTTCCGGCCTGGGTGTGACCGAGGCGCTGACATGCGCATCCTGGAAAACAGCAATCCTCCGTTCCACATCCACCAGGCCCTGACC
>CAZLNA010000024.1:0-12572 GCA_964560485.1 uncultured Desulfobacula sp.
CTCTATGATATAGGAATAGTCAAGCCGTCAACCCCCAAAACAAGGAGTATTCAGTGGCCAAAGAGATTGCCATCATCGGAATCCCCATGGATTTCGGTCAATTGCTGCGCGGTGTGGATATGGGCCCTTCAGCGGTCCGGTATACCGGTCTGGTTTCAAAACTCAGAGCGCTGGGCCACAGGGTGGAGGATCTCGGTGATATCCGGATTCCCATCAGGGACTGTGACACGGAAAGCTGCCTGAACGGCAGGGCTCAGAAAGTCGATAAAAGTAAATATGTCCGTGAGATTACAGGCATTTGCGAATCGATATATGAGAAAGGACGGAAGGCCAGAGAGAAAGGGCAGGTTCCCCTGTTCATCGGCGGAGACCATTCCATTGCAATCGGCACGGTTGCTGCGGTAACAGACGATGAACCCTCCGGTCTGATCTGGATCGATGCCCATGCTGATTTTAACACCCCTGCAACATCCCCTTCAGGCAACATTCACGGCATGCCCCTGGCAGCCCTTCTGGGTGAAGGACACGAATCCCTGGTGAACGTAGGACGGCCCGGTGCCAAATTGCTGCCGGAAAATGTTGCCCTGATCGCCCAGCGGGATCTTGACCCGGGAGAAAAGAAACGGCTGAAGACATCACGGATCAGTGTCTTTACCATGCGCGATATTGATGAGCAGGGCATCAGCGCAGTGGCCAACAAGGCCCTGATTAAATTTGCCCACTTAAAAAAGATTCATCTCACCCTGGATATGGATGCGCTTGATCCTCTGGAGGCCCCTGGTGTCGGGACACCGGTCCCGGGCGGTATGACTTACCGTGAAGCGCATCTGCTCATGGAGATCTTTGCCGATTCAGGAAAACTGACGTCAATGGACCTGGTGGAAATCAATCCCATTCTGGATAAAGCCAATAAAACAGCCGAGCTGGCAGTTGAACTCGTCCTGTCTGCCATGGGAAAGAGTATTTTGTGACACACCAATCCCGCCTGGATGAATATATCCATGCACTTAAAAATTATAAGGCCTTTTCCAATGACGTTGTCTGTCACCGGGTGATCCCGCCCCGGCCGAGTGTCATGGCAAGCAGCCCGCCGCCACTGACCAATGATCTGTCTTTTCTGCTCACAGCGCTTGGCATTGATTCGTTATACGCACATCAGAAAAAAGCAGTGGAGAATATTCTTTCAGGACGCCACACAGTGATCGCAACGCCCACGGCCAGCGGAAAAAGCCTGGTCTATAATCTGCCGGTTATCGATCGAATGATGTCAGAGCCTGATGCCTGCGCCCTCTATCTTTTTCCGCTGAAGGCCCTGGCAAGAGATCAGCTGTCAACCATTGCCCGCCTGCTTGAGCTGACAGGCAGAAAAACCGGCCAAAAGCTGACTGCAGCCGTGTATGACGGGGACATTACCGCCTATCAGAAGGCCAAGATCCGGAAGCATCCACCCAATGTCCTTCTGTCCAACCCGGAAATGCTTCACCTGGCCCTGCTCGCCCATCATGACCTCTGGGAGGGATTTTTCAAACGGCTGCGGTACATTGTGGTGGATGAAGTCCATACCTACCGGGGAGTGATGGGATCCAATATGGCATGGGTGTTCAGGCGGCTGCTGCGGCTTTGCGAACGGTATGATGCCCGGCCTGTGTTTATTTTCTGTTCAGCTACCATTGCCAATCCTGCAGATCTTGCGTCAAAACTGACCGGGCTTGAAGCCGATGTGATCGAAGAATCCGGTGCAGCAGCCGGTAAAAAAGATGTGCTGCTGATGCGCGGGCTTGAAGGGGCGGCCCAGACAGCCATCGCCCTGATTCACGCCGCCCTTCACAGGGGGCTTCGGACCATTGTCTATACGCAGTCAAGGAAAATCACCGAACTCATCGCCATCTGGGCTGCACAGAGGAGCAGCCGCTTCAGGGACAAGATATGTGCCTACCGGGCCGGGTTCCTGCCCGAGGAACGCCGGGAGATTGAAACCAAACTGGCATCCGGTGAACTGCTTGCCGTGGTCACAACCAGCGCCCTGGAGCTGGGGATCGATATTGGCAGCCTCGATATCTGCGTGCTGGTGGGGTATCCGGGAACCATCATGTCCACCTGGCAGCGGGCCGGACGGGTGGGGCGGGACGGCAAGGATGCGGCCCTGATCCTGGTGGCCCATGAAGATGCGCTGGATCAGTACTTTATCAATCATCCCGAGGTGTTTTTCAAAATGCCGCCGGAAACAGCTGTGGTGAATCCGGAAAACCCGGTGATCTGCGCCAAACACCTCGCCTGTGCCGCAGCTGAGATGCGTCTTTCCGAGTCTGAGCCCTTCCTGTCTCAGCCGGGAATACCGGCAGCACTCAAAGACCTGGAATGGTCAGGCGATCTTTTAAGAAGTGTGCAGGGCGATCTGTGGTTTTCTTCAAAAAAAGCCCCCCATCGGGATGTCAGCCTCAGGGGCACTGGAAACAGCCTGCCCATTTTTTTATCAGACACCAAACAGGTCCTGGGAGACATCGACCGGCACCGTTCTTTTTTTGAAACACATGAAGGGGCTGTTTATCTTCACAGGGGAAAGACCCATCTGATTACCCGGTTTGATCATGAAAAGGGAATTATTGAAGCAATACAGGAAGAGGTGACCTATTTTACGCGGGCACGGTCGAACAAGAATACCACCATACTTTCTCAGACCGCCTCCTGCGGTTTGAACCAGACCCGGGTGGGGTTTGGAAAGCTCAGGATCATCGAGCAGGTGACCGGGTATGAAAAAAAACGGGTCTATGATCAGAAATCACTGGGCATCATTCCTCTTGATCTGCCGGAACTCGAGTTTGAAACCACAGGGTTCTGGATTGAGATACCCGATGCGGTCCGGGACCGGTTAGAAAGAGAGCAGATGCACTTTATGGGCGGTATTCATGCCCTGGAACATGCTGCTATCGGCCTGATGCCCCTGCTGGTCATGACAGACCGCAATGATCTGGGCGGGATTTCCATCCCCTATCATCCCCAGGTGGGCCAGGCAGCAGTATTTGTATATGACGGCATCCCCGGTGGTCTCGGCCTGGCTGAACAGGGGTTTGCAAAGGCGGGTGAACTGCTTGAAAAGACGTTTGCCCTTATTGCGGACTGTGAGTGTGAAACCGGCTGTCCAGCCTGTGTTCACTCTCCCAAATGCGGATCCGGCAACCGGCCCCTGGACAAACAGGCCGCTGTCATGATCCTTGAGAGGCTGATCTGGGGGGAGCGGCGATCTGAATCTGCCGGTTGCAGGATAGAAACCTTAACTCTGCCGGCCTCTCAGGATCTTCTCCATGAGGCCGGCCCAGGTCCGGATCAGGGGGGCGAATCGCCTGACCTCTCCAACCTGACCTATTCTGTTCTTGATATTGAAACCCGGCGGTCAGCCCAGGAGGTGGGCGGGTGGCACCGGGCCGACCGCATGGGGGTCTCGGTTGCCATCCGGTACGATTCTGCAGCAGATGAATATGTTGAATATTTCCAGGACGATGTTGAGCAACTCGCACAGGATCTTGAGCAGACAGACCTGGTGATCGGGTTCAATATTATCCGGTTTGACTATAAAGTCCTGTCCGGGCTGAGCAATTACCCGTTTCACCGGCTGGTCACGCTGGACATTCTCATGGCGGTTCATCAGCGTCTCGGGTACCGGCTTTCCCTGGATGCCCTGGCCGGCCAGTCCCTGGGGGCGAAAAAGAGCGCGGACGGGCTGGCTGCGCTTCGGTGGTGGAAACAGGGCAGGATGGACAAGATCATAGATTACTGCCGTCAGGATGTCCGGGTGACGCGCGATCTTTACAGATATGGCCTGGATAACCGGTTTTTGGTGTTTAAAAACAAGGCCGGGCATCAGGTCCGGGTGCCTGTGGACTGGCAGCAGGCCATTGTACCGGAGAAAAGCCTTTTCAGGTGAGACCTGTCACAAACCGGGCGCAGGTTCAAGTCCCCGGATGAATTCATTCATGGCCAGGGCCACGGCTTCAGGCTGGTCCGCGTGAGGGGCATGGCCGCAGTCCGGGATCATGCAGGGCCTTGCCGGGCCGGCTGTCTGCGAAGTAATGGCCGTGACCTGATCCTGTGTGCCGTATTGATCGTCTTCTCCCTGGATGACCAGCAGGGGGGTTTTAATATCTGCCAGCAGCGATTCAATATTCCATGATTTAAATGCGTCTGACAGCCAGGTGTCTGACCAGGCCCTGAAAAGCAGGTCGGTTTTTTCGCCGTGATAGGCTGCCAGGCCTTTGAGTTTACCCTTTTTATAAGCGACCGTAGCGTTCTTTATCCCCTCAAGTGTGATCTCTTCCACAAACACATGGGCAGCCTCAGTAATGATGCCGGTCAGATGCGCCGGGTTCTGGGCCGCGTGGATCAGGCTGATACTGCCGCCGTCAGAATGGCCGATAAGGATATAGGGCCGGCCTGGGATGAGGGTATCAAGCAGAACCGGCAGTTCTTCAAGCGCGTATTCGTGAAGATAGCCTGTGGTCCGGGGGGAGACCAGGGAGGAAGACCTGCCGTATCCCAGCCGGTCATACATCAGCCCGGAACACCGGGTAAGCCTGCAAAGGGATCTGCAGAATCCTTTCCACATTTGAATGCATCCCAGGCCTTCGTGAAGAAAGACCAAGACCGGCCGGTCAGGTGCCTGGTCAAGATATTCATAGTAAAGCGTTCGATTCGGCCCGAGTTTCAGGTATGCCGTAGTGTCCATTGAGCAACTCATCAAGGCAAAAGGGTTTGGTGAATTTCATATACAGGATAAACAAATTATGGCATATAATATATCATTCAAAGTTGAATGGATGCAACCTTCTCGCGGATCAAAACAAATGATAACCATTGAATTAAAACTATTTGTCACCCTCTCCAGATTCCTGCCGGAAAATCATGACGCCTATAAAATACCCAATGGCAAAACGGTCATCAGCCTGATGGAAGATTTGGAAATCCCTTCGGAACAGGTAAAGCTGATTTTTATCAATGGCCGGAAAGCGGAACCGGAAAGTGTTCTGGTCCAGGGGGACCGTGTGGGGCTTTTTCCGCCTGTGGGGGGCGGTTAAATGACAGAAGATTTGGATTTAAACAGGCGGTACGACCGCAACCGCGAGACCCTGAGCCCGGAAGACCAGGCGCTTCTGGGGAGGGCCTCAGTGATGGTGGCAGGCCTTGGCGGTCTTGGCGGCGGTGCCTGTGAAATGCTCGCCCGGATCGGGGTGGGAACCCTGACGGTTATCGACAATGACCGGTTTGACACCAGCAACCTGAACCGGCAGATTCTCTGCCGGGAAGACCTGATCGGCACAAGCAAGGCAGCGGCGGCCGAAGACCGGGTTGCAGCAATCAATTCACAGATCAGGGTGATCAGCTGCAATATTTTCATGGATGAAGATAATCTGTTTGATCTCATCAAGGGGCATGACGTGATTCTTGACTGTCTTGATGCCATTGATACCCGCTTCAAACTCCAGGATGCTGCTGAAACCGAAAAAATTCCCATTGTATCCGGTGCCATTGCCGGTGTAACCGGACAGGTGACCACCATCTTTCCCGGAGACCGGGGCTATGAACTTATTTACGGGATGTCCGGCCGGGATCGTCAGAAGGGGGTTGAGGTGCAGACCGGCAACATTGCCCACTGCGCCCTGATGACGGCTTCCATCCAGGTGTCTGAATGCGTGAAAATCATTCTGAACAGAGGGGATCTGCTCAGGAACAGGCTTCTGGTGGCAGAATTGTGGTCCAATACCTTTGAAGTACTTGATCTGATCTAAGGCGTGTTTTAAAGACCGCCGGGAGTCAGGGCAGGTACCTGCTATTGATTCGCCTTATTCTTGAAACCTAGAAGAACACGGTAGGGGCCCGGTGTACCCGGCGGTACCAGTGCCACACGGTCGTTTTCCGTCAGGACCGTGTCCTGGGGAGAGACCTTGCCGTTGATAAAGACCACCTCAACCTGTGACGCTTCCAGTCCCACCAGCCGGATGACATCTTTTGCAGTTGTCCCTTCGTCAATGGTCATTTTAACATTGGAAAAAGGCTGGTTTCTTTTCTTCAATGTTTTTTGAAGAAAAGAAAAGGCATTGAATGTGATTTTCGGCATAGCAGGTATCGGTATCCTGTCCGGGGCATCTTTGCCCCGGACAGGAATGGCTTCAGGTTGATGTCAGGCCAGCCTAAAAGCTCAAGGTTTTCGACAGTTCTTCCGTGGTGAAATCCCAGCTGGTATTATGCGGCGGAAAGCTTTCATTGAACATTTCCGGCAGCTGATCATCCACTTTGGTGAATCCGGCTTTGCGGTTGAATTCACGCTCATCGGTCAGGATGGATTTGCCAAGGGCCACCACATCGTCCGGTGTCAGGGAAAGGCCGTACTGGGCATTGATCATGTCACAGATCGTGGGAACCCCGTCTTCGTTATCCAGAACCGCAAAGGCCACAAAGAGGCAGAGGCCGGCAGCGTCTATCGCTGCAGTGGCAATCTGGAGTCCCTGTGAGAGTTCAAGGTTGCCTTCTTTTTTGTGCGGATCAATGGTGCCGCCAACTCCGAGGATGTTGGCGGTGACACCGTAACCGGCTGTGTGGTCCGCCCCCATTGGAGAAGTGGCATAGGTGACGCCGACGCCTTTGCAGGATCTGGGATCATAGGCGGGCAACGCCTGTTTCTTGACCACCGGTACCCGGTCCACGCCAAGGGCATCGCCGGTAAACAGGGCGCCGTTGCCGATGATTTTACCCTCAGGTTTGTAGTCGCCTATTTTGGAAAGCAGGTCAACAGCCGCTTTTCCGTCTCCCCACGGGATCATGCCGCCTTCCATGGCAATGCCGAGGGTGACCCCCATTTCAATGGTATCCAGACCATAATCATCGCAGAGCCGGTCCAGCATGGCAATGTCATCAAGCGCGCGGATGGTGGTGTGGGCGCCGAACGCCCAGATGGTTTCATATTCAAACCCTGAGGTCAGGTATTTTCCGTCAGCATCATGATAGACATTGGAGCATTTGATCACACAGCCGGGGTGGCAGGCTTCTGAAGGAATGCCGCCGCGTTTTTCAATGGTGTCGGCCATGGTTTCACCACTGATATCCTGGGCATGGTCAAACCGGCCGGATCTGAAGTTCTGGGTGGGCAGGGTGCCGGATTCGTTGATAACATTGACCAGGACCGCAGTACCAAGTGCCGGAAGGCCCTCACCGGTAACCGGATGGTTCCTGAGCATTTCCAGCCATCTCTTGTTGGCTGCCTTGAAGGCATCCGGATCATTTATGGCGACCCGTTCTGCGCCCTTGTCATCCACGACAATGGCTTTGACTCTTTTAGAACCCATGACAGCACCCAGACCACCCCTTCCATGGGCTCTGCCGGGCCTGCCGTTCATATCGGCCTGGTTGATGCTCGCCCCTTTAAGACATTGTTCGCCAGCCTGGCCAATGCTCAGAACGCCGACATTTTTTCCGTATTTGCCCCAAAGGGCCTCCATGACATCATAGTTGCCTTTTCCGGCCAGGTCTCCGGCCGGCAGGATTTCGACCCCGTCTTTGGTAATGGTGATCATTGAGTAATCGTTTTTTTCAGGTTTTCCTTCCAGGACCACGGCTGCAATACCCAGCCGGGCCAGTTTCTGGGAAACCAGACCGCCGGCGTTGCTTTCTTTAATGCCGCCGGTGAGCGGTGATTTAGCGCCGGCTGAGAGCCGTCCGGAGTCAGCTGCCGGAGAACCGGCCAGAATGCCGGGCGCAAAGATCAGTTTGTTTGATTTTCCCAGCGGGTGGCAGGTGGCCGGAACCTCTTCCAGGATCATTTTTGACGTCAGTGCGCGTCCGCCAAGACCCGCATAGGCCTCCGGCACTTCTTCAAATGCAAAAGAATTGTCTTGGGTGTTGATTCTAAGTAATTTGCCCATGTTCCCCTCCCTCTAGACCAGCTGCCGAATGTCAGGGCTCCGGCAGCAGTTTAAAAAAATAATTGGCTCGATCAATTGTCGGTATTTGAATGGCAGTGCCGCTTTACCAGGTTATCCATCGTAAGAAAAAGTCAGCCTTTTCCGGCACTGATAAATTGTTATCCCATGAATTTATGTTCAAGTCCAGTTAAAATCCGATCAATATTCAGCCTGTCTGACAGCGGTTCAATAAAAGAAGGTTGCCATCTCTCTGCCGGATGTGGCAAAGATAGACAATTATTATTGCAGCCATTGAAAGGGAATTTTATGAATTCAGGCAGTGCCGATACCATTTTATCCTCAATGCGCAAGGATGCCGTCTCAATTTTTAACCAGGGTCTTGCTGCGGTCGATCCCAGAACCTGTATTTCAGAGTGTTGCATGGTGAGGAAAAATATTCTTTATGTCAAACACCATGCATTTGATCTGACCTGGTTTGAGCGTATCTGGGTCATGGGGGCTGGCAAGGCGGCTGCATCCATGGCTGCCGCAGTGGAAGAACTGTTGGCAGACAGGATCGAAAAGGGCCTGGTAGTGGTGAAATATGACCACCTGGCGCCCCTTGAGACAGTTGAGATCAAAGAGGCAGCCCATCCTGTGCCGGACGATAACAGTGTGACAGGTGCTGAAGAGCTGCTTTCCACGGCACGTGAGGCTGACGAGAAAACCCTGATTCTCTGCCTTATCTCAGGCGGGGGATCTGCCTTGATGACCCTTCCGGCCGACGGAATCTCCCTGGCGGACAAGCAGGCTGCCACCCAGGTGCTGCTGGGATGCGGGGCAACCATTCATGAGATCAACACCATTCGAAAGCATCTCTCCCGGATCAAAGGGGGGCAGCTGGCTGCCGCTGCGTTCCCGGCCGCCATGGTCTGCCTGATTCTTTCTGATGTGGTGGGCGACGATCTGGATATTATCGCGTCCGGCCCGGCTGTGGCAGATCCGTCAACTTACGGTCACTGCCTCGATGTTATAAACCGTTATCAGATCATGGACCGCTTGCCGCCTGCCGTGACCGCGCATCTGTCAAACGGTGCCAAAGGGCTTGTTCCGGAAACCCCCAAACCCGGAGATCCGGTATTTGAACGGGTATGGCATGCTGTTGTGGCCAGCAATTTTGACGCCTTGATCCGTGCTGAAACCGAAGCAAAAAAACGCGGTTACCAGACCCTTGTTTTGTCATCCGTGATTGAAGGCGAAACCCGGGATGTGGCCGGGGTCCATGCCGCTGTTGCCCGCCAGGTGATTTCCTCCGGCCACCCGGTTCCTGCACCGGCCTGCATCCTCTCAGGCGGGGAAACCACGGTGACCTTAAAAGGGGGGGGGAAGGGCGGCAGAAACCAGGAGTTTGCACTTGCAGCAGCCTTTGGCATTGAAAACCTTTCTTCAGTGGTCGTCCTCAGTGGCGGCACAGACGGTACAGACGGCCCGACAGACGCGGCAGGCGCGATTGTGGACGGCCTGACCCTTTCCCGTGCAGAGGCGCTCAATCTCGACGCAAACCAGCACCTGGCAGAAAACAATGCCTATCCGTTTTTTGAGCAGTTGGAAGATCTGTTGAAAACCGGTGCCACCAACACCAATGTGATGGACTTAAGAATCGTTCTGATCCGGTGAGGGGGTCTGCAGGGCAGGTTTATCTTCAGAGGGCGGTCGTTCCTGCGCCTCCGGTCCGGCCACATCTTCTGCAGGCTCCGGCAGTGCCTGCAGTTCTTCTGTGGTTTCTTGCTTTGTGACATCTTCTTCTGTAATATCGACGACGATCTCTTCCGGGGTCTGCTCAAGTTTAAACTGGATGACGATCTGGTGGAGTTTGTCATACATCTGGTTGAGCCGGGAGATCTGGTCTTTGATTTTCCGGGTCTGCTTAAGTGTGGCCTGTGACGCTTTCTCCACATCCATGGCATTCTGCTGGGTCTGCAGGGTATGTCCTACCACGGTTTTGGCTTCAGCTGCTATTTTCCGGGCATCTGATGAGGTTTCGTCGAGTTTCTTTTGAACGTCTTTTTCCAGCTCAATCGTATTTTCAAGGGTATGGGTCACTGATTCAGCAAAATCTGATGTCTCAACTATGTTTTTTGAAATTTCATTAATGGTGACGGTCTGCTCTTCAACAGATGCTGCAATGGAGGACATGATTTCATGGGTTTCGTTAATGGTGTCCACCACCGCTGTAATGGTCTGGATCACACTGTCCGTGCTGTGCTGCATGGCTTTGATTTTTTTACCGATGGTCTGTGTGGCTGTAGCGGTCCGCCGGGCAAGGTCCTTGACCTCATGGGCCACAATGGTAAACCCTTTTCCGGATTCACCGGCACCGGCCGCTTCTATGGCCGCATTCAAGGAGAGGATGTGGGTCTGGTCTGCAATTCCCTTGATCAGGTTTACGACCTCGCTGATTTCCTTGGTGGATAGCCTCAGGTCCTTGATGGTATGGGTGGTGGCATCCGCCTGTTTTGTGGCAGACCGGGTCACGTCGGTTCCCCGGCTGGTATGCTGGCTCACCTCTCTGAGTGAGGCATACATTTCTTCAATGGAAGAGGCAATGGCAGACACCGCTGAAGAGACATCCCTGGACGACTGTCCGAGTTCGTCCATGGCACCCGCGACTTTGGAAGAGAGCTGGGTGACCTCCATGACATTGTCATTGGCGTTCTGGGCAGATGCTGCCATGATCTCAATTTTTTCAGTGGTCAGCTCAGTGGACTCAACAGCGTCCTTTGACTGACTGCTCATGGCAGCGGCATTCTCGCTCAGGTCATCAGACACTGTGGTCAGTTTTTTAACCGACCCTCTCAGGCGGGTCATCTGCTGATGCACCTGGCTGATGATGCCATGCAGTTTTGAAACAAAGGAATTAAACCAGAGGGAAAGCTCGCCAAGTTCATCTCTGGACTGAATCGCAAGGGCCATGGTCAGATCGCCTTCTCCTTCAGCAATCGATTTGAGGCTGGAAACCACCTTTTTCAGCGGTGTGGTGATGATATACCGGGTCAGTATAAAGATCATGAGAATGTTGGCCAGAACCGTTGAGATGGCAATGAGCCACATGATGGTTCGGCGTTCTTTTTTGATCTTCTGCAGAAGCAGTTCAGTTTCGTTAATCTCTTCTATTTTGAATAGCATCCGTGTGCGGCTGGCTTCTGCTTTGAACAGGTCATCTGCCATTTCAGCCTTGAGTACGGCAAGGCTGTGGCGCATTGCCTCGCCGCTTTTACCGTCAGCAATGATCCGGTCTACCTCGTCCTTAATGGTCGTGATGTGTTCTTCAGGGGAAGCGCTTTCAATGACCATTTGGTAGACAGCGTCCTTGAATTCGCCATGCTCGTCAAACACGCCTCTGGAAACAATAATGCTGCCTTCTCCTGCCTGAATGACAAACCGGCCACGCGTAATATCCCTTCGCTGGCTCCGGTTGTACAGGGATTTATAGTTGTCGCGGCCCTCTATGGTTTTGTCGAACTTGACCAGCTGGTTGTCTCGGATCCACTTGAATACGCTTTTGCCGCTGTCGATTTCGAGCATTTCAGGAATCTGGATCAGCCGGTCCTGAAGGCCTCTGACCGATTCCCGCAGCCTCATGTTCAGGTCCTTCTGGATCTGGAGCAGTTCATCTGCCTTGCCGTTGACCCGGCGGTCCCACTGCCAGATGGAGCCGAGTAGAAGCAGGATAAACACATTGGAAGCCAGGGCCACACCGATGCCCAGTTTCAGGCCGATCCGGATCCGTTTTTTAAAATCCGGGGTTTTGGATGTTGAAAGGGGTTCTGGCCTGGTGGGGTTTTTCAGTCGGTTGGAAAAAAAGCGCATGCAAATCCTGCTGTTAAATTGTTTTTTAAATCAAGTATAATCTGATTTTAAGCCCAAACAATCAAGGCAGCAGGCAGTATCTAACACAAAACTAACAAAAGAGATGTGGATTGACCATGGAATGGTATGACGTAAAGAGGGATAAACAAATTTGTTCATTTATAATGGACTATTTGTTTTACAATGGTATTTTGCCTCTGAATTTTTATTAGAATCATTCTTTTAAATCCGAAATCCGCGAAATCCGGGGACATAATACTATTTTTTCTCAGGTCGGCCAGGTCTGCCAGGCCGGGCATTTCTCCCTGTGATATCTTGAATAATAGAATAAAAACTGTCCGGACCAAATGGTCTGCCAGTCTTGATTTTTTCTTCTAAATTTCAAAAAATAAATCTGTCCCCTTTTTTCGCGGAATTTTTGGCCCGGATATCTTTAATTTTTCAGTTTCTTTGATACACAATAAAATATATGTTTATGCCCATTTTTTTAACTGAACTTTGAAGATGCTCTGTTATAATAGACGAATTTTTATCAGTGTATTGAGGATTCTTTTCTTGACCCAATGCGATTTGACTAATAATTGAACCACTAATAGAATTCATGGCTTCTTCTGTTTTTGATATTAATATATTTTCTGTTTCTTGCTTTTTTTTATCACGAGAAAATAAAAAGAAATTCGTCGAGTTAGAAACGTTCCACATAACTATAACTTTGAAATTTTTATGTGATGAAGAATTAAATTCACACTTTCTAATTTTATATTTTTTGATGATATGTGCCGTCTGAAAAAAAGGAACTTTATAATGCAATCC
>CAZLNA010000025.1:0-12266 GCA_964560485.1 uncultured Desulfobacula sp.
CCGTTCGAAAGAGCACTGTTGTCGGAACATCCGGCCTGTTCATCGGTACCAGCGGATATTCCTACAGCGAGTGGATTGATGCCGGATTTTATCCTTCCGGCTGCCATTCATCCAATATGCTCCCGCACTACACCCGGACATTTGATACCACTGAACTGAACTACACCTGGTATCAGATGCCCAAACCGGCTGCCCTCGAACGGATGTGCGCAAAAGTACCGGAACAGTTCAGAATAGCTGTCAAACTGACCCGGACCATGACCCACGAAGTCAAAAAATCAGAATGGACCAGGGAAGCAGCCCTCTTCCGCCAGGGAATTTCCCCCCTGGTGACCTCGGGCCGGCTTCTTGCCGTCCTGATCCAGCTGCCGCCGTATTTCAACCGATCCATTGCCCACCGCCAGTATCTGGCTGCACTGCTCGACGAGCTGGCCGGACTTACCCTGGCTGTAGAATTCCGCCACGCTTCCTGGGCAGCAGACACGGTTTTTTCCGAGCTGACCCGGCGGGGTATTACACTGGTCTGTGTGGACGAACCCGACCTTCCCGGCCTTTTTCCCAGGCTGGCCCGCATCACCAATCCCGACCTTTTTTATCTCAGGTTCCACGGCCGGAATGCCAGGGGCTGGGGATCAGGCAATATGCAGCAGCAGTTCAACTATGACTACACCGATGATGAACTCAGGGGGTGGGCAGATATCATTCAAAGCCAGATACTGTCCCGGGCCAGGTCCGGCGCGATTTTTTTCAACAACCATGTCCGGGCTCAGGCACCGAAAAACGCGCTCCGCATGATGGAGCTGCTGACAAAGGGCACTGGCTGAAGGATTGAGGATGTTTTGTCATGGAACGCGCCATCATCCATCTGAATATTGCCGATTTTGCTGCAGCCGTTGAAATCAACGGGCAACCCGCCCTCAAAGACCGGCCCATTGTCATTGCCCCCCTGGGTGCGCCCCGGGCTGTCATCCATGACATGAACGAAAAAGCCTTCTGTCAGGGCATCCGGAAAGGAATGCCCCTGGCCAGAGCCCGGCGGCTCAACAAAAAAATCCATATCCTGCCGCCGAATTTCAACCGCTATGAGAAAATCATGCACGATCTGCTCAAGGAGAGCCTGGCGTTTACCCCTCAGGTGGAGTCCGGGCAGACAGACGGCCATCTATTCATGGATGTCACCCGGTCGTCCCGCCTGTTCGGCCCGCCCGTCGACATGGCGTTCAAACTGAAGAAAACCTTTAAAAAACACTTTTCCCTCGACCCCATCTGGTCCCTGGCCACCAGCAAACTGGTGGCCAAAGTCGCCACCCGGATTGTCAAACCGTCCGGCGAGTACATTGTGGCGCCCGGAGATGAATCCGCTTTCCTGGCGCCCCTGCCCCTTGACCTCATTCCCGGGCTCTCCTCCCCGGATATCCGGCTGATGCATGAGTTTAACCTCTTTGCGGTCAGCCAGGCCAGGGCACTCACCCCGGAACAGCTTAAAATCCCTTTTGAAAATCGTGCAGAAACCATCTATCAAAGGATCCGGGGTGTTGATCCGGACCCGGTGACGGCTCTGAATCAGACCTGCACCCGGCTTCTGGCAGATCACGAGTTCAGCAACGATACCAATCACTTTGGCATGTTGAAAAAAAAATTGTATCAACTGGTGGAAGAAATTTGTGCCGCATTAAGAAAACAGAGCAGCCAGACCCCTACCGCACACCTCATCCTCTCTTATTCAGACGGACTGCAACGCGATGCCCAATGCCGGCTGAAACATCCCACAGCCTGCGACATGGTACTCTTTAAATCCTGCACAAACCTGTTGGAAAAAGCCTGGCTCCGGCGGGTACGTATCCGTCACATGCGGCTGATCTGCCAGCGGCAGCAACTATGCGCAGCCCAGGGGGAACTGTTTTCCCGGCCGTCCAAATCATGCCGCCAGACACAGCTTGTGAACACCATGGACAGGATCCGCGAAAAATTCGGAGGCTCTGCCATCCGGACCGGCTTAACCCTGACCAGGGACCCGGTCACATGATTCCGTTAAGCCTGCGCTCCCACTATTCACTGATGTGGGGAACCACCGGGTTAAAAGCCCTGTGCCGTTGTGCAGCAGATCTGGGATATTCCCGGATTGCGCTGACCGACACAGATAATTTATACGGCATGTGGCCGTTCATTCAAGAGTGCCGCCACCATGGCCTGACACCCGTCATCGGCGCTGACATCACTGATCCGGACACCCGCAGCAGAGCCGTCTGCCTGGTAAAAAACAGTGAAGGGTTCAGCAGCCTGACCCGGTTGATTACACAGCGCCACTGCAACCCGGATTTTTCATTAAAAAAAGACCTGCCGCTTTTTTCCAACGGCCTGATGGTACTTACCCGGGATGCCGCCTTCCTGGCCGACTGGCATGAACACGGGATGGACCTGGCAGCCAATCTGGCGCAGACCCCTCTGTCTGCCCGGCACATCCTGTGCGCCACTGCCCGAAAGCGTAACCTCCCGCTGGTGGCCACGCCGGACAACTATTTTCTTTATCCCGGTGACACCGGTCTTCACCAGATGCTCCGGGCCATTGACCGGAACACCAGCCTCAGCCGGCTGAAACATTCGGACACGGCCTTGCCAAACGCATTTTTCCCGGCACCGGCCATTTTTGAAAAACGGTTCGGCATGCTGCCCGAAGCCCTGACAAACAGCCGTATGATCGCAGAAAAAATTGAATTCACCGGACCGGATTTCGGTATTGTCATGCCGCCCCTGACAGATGAACCCACAGGGGAACCTGCAGACCGCCTCCTTTACAAAAAAGCCATGGCAGGTGCCCGGAAGCGCTATGGCCAAAATATTCCTGCAGCCGTGACCCGGCGGATTGACCATGAACTGGCCATCATCCGCCAGAAAGGCTTTTGCCAGTATTTTCTGGTGGTTCAACGCATTGTTCAAAGAGCCTCCAGAATCTGCGGCAGGGGATCAGGTGCCGCATCCATCGTGGCCTACTGCCTGGGTATCACCAACGTCTGCCCTATCAAGCACAACCTTTATTTTGAACGGTTTCTCAATCCGGACCGGAAGGATCCGCCAGACATCGATATTGACTTTGCCTGGGATGAGCGGGATGCCATCCTCAACTGGGTGCTTGACCGCTTCAGGGGGCATGCGGCCATGGTGTCCAGCCATATCCTTTTCCAGCCCAGGATGGCGGTCCGGGAAGTGGCACGGGTATTCGGCCTGCCGGAAAATGAAATCAGCAGGATTTCCAAACGGCTGCCCTGGTTCTGGAAACGGAATGAGGCATCGCAGTCGCTGCTGGACCGTATCCGGAAACGTCCGGAATTCCGGTTTATGGACTTTCCAGAGCCCTGGCCCCGGATCATGCAGTATGCCCAGGCCGTTGTCGGCACCCCCCGTCATTTATCTGTTCATCCCGGCGGCATGGTCATCACCCCCCGCCCCATTGACACCTATGTCCCGGTTGAAAATGCGCCCAAAGGCGTCCCGATCATCCAGTGGGAAAAGGACGGGACGGAAACAGCAGGCCTTGTCAAGATTGATCTTCTAGGAAATAGAAGCCTGGGCGTAATCCGGGATGCCATTGAAATGGCCAGCGCACCGGGCGGGCGGTTTGATGATTTCCAGCACATGGACCCGGAAGACGACTACGACACCCAGATCAATGTGGCCCAGGGCAATACCATGGGCTGTTTTTACATCGAAAGTCCGGCCACGCGGCTGCTGCAGAAAAAATCAAAAGTCGGCGATTTCGATCACGTGGTCATCCATTCGTCCATTATCCGGCCGGCTGCCAACGAATTTATCCAGGAATATATCAAGCGGCTCCACACCGGCATCTGGGACCCCATCCACCCTTTGCTGGCCGATGTTCTGGAAGAGACTTACGGCATCATGGTCTTTCAGGAAGATGTCTCCCGGGTGGCAGTCAGGATGGCCGGTTTTACCCATGCCCAGGCTGACGGGCTGCGGAAAATCATGTCCAAAAAAGACAAGGAACGGGCGCTGGCAGATTACTATAACCGGTTTCGGGACGGCGCCCTGAAAAACCATGTCACCTCCCAGGACATTGACCGTGTCTGGGACATGATCACCAGTTTCTCCGGCTATTCTTTCTGCAAACCTCACAGTGCGTCCTACGCCCGGGTCTCTTTTCAGGCCGCCTATTTAAAAACCCATTATCCGGCTGAATTCATGGCTGCCGTTATCAGTAATCAGGGCGGATTTTATTCAACTTTTGCCTATGTATCAGAAGCCCGGCGCATGGGGGTGACCATCCGACAGCCGGATGTCAACACCAGCGGGATTCACTGGAAAGGCCAGAAAGGCGCTCTCAGGGTCGGCCTGATGGCTGTCAAGCATTTGTCCGCATCCACCATGAACACCATTATGCAACAACGCGAATTCCTGCCGTTCAAAAACCCGGACGATTTTTTCACCCGCGTGAAGCCCAAGGAAGACGAAGCCCGGGCCCTGATCCATTCCGGCAGCCTGGATTCCCTGGCCCCCGACCTTCACCGGGCCCAGCTGCTGTGGGCCTTTGTTTCATGGCGGCACCGGAAAAAACAGGCCCAGGATCTGACCGGCCTGTTTGAAGCGGATCAGACGCAGATGCCGATGCCGGAGCTGCCCCGGCCGGAAACAGCAGATGAGCTGAAAAGGGAATTCTCGATTCTCGGTTTTTTATGCCGCCATCACCCCATGGTCCTTTTCCCGGCGCTTTCCAGTCACCCGGACACGATCAGGGCAAGGGATATCCCTAAGCACACCAACCGGGAAATCACCTTTGCCGGCTGGCTGATCACGGGCAAATCCGTACAGACACGAAAGGGCGATCCCATGAAATTCATAACTTTTGAAGATGACACCGGCCTGATTGAAACCGTTTTTTTTCCAAAAGCCTATGCCCGGTTCTGCCACATGCTCGATTATGGCAGGCCTTACCTGGTAAAAGGCAGGCCGGAAGAAAGCTGGGGTGCTGTCACTGTAACGGTTCATGCTGTTCACCCGGCATAAAAGGGTAAAAAACTTCCATAATCTTCGTTTTTCACCAAAAAAAGCTATTTAATGGAAAAATATCCCCACCATAGCGGCTTATTAATCCAAACGTAACAATTTAGGGTAGAAATGCCGGATTTGAGCTCCATTCTCAACAAAATATAACCGTCTGAAAACCGAAAATAAACGCAACACAAATGCATTTGTGCTTATGTAAACAGGTATCTTTCGTTACAAATTTCATGCACCAGGACTCAGCAAAACCAGCAGATTTTCATCCGCCCGTTCCGGGCCCAGGAAGGAGGTGATGCCGCAGATAATACAGTTAAACCTAAATACCGTCTGAGGGTCCAGAACGTTCATAAATCCAAAGAATTTTCAAAAACAGGAGATCTATCATGTTAAACAATCAAAACCCATCCATCACTTCATTGCTTCAAAGCACCATCCTCTTTTTATCGGCCATGCTGATGATCGCCATCTGCACCTCCGGTGCCCTGGCATATTCCATTGACCTTCCCGCGACTCACTTCAGACTCTATGAAAACGGAGACCATTTCTATCGGACAAATTTCAGAGTCTGGGATGAATATGGTGCCAGGGTCAACCAGAATGTGGTTTCAAATGTTGCCGTTACCAATGCGGACACCGGAGAATCGATTGATATTGCTTTTTCACACAGGATACGGCAGCGAATCCGGGGATGGTACGACTCGGGCACTGCCGGCTTTGTTTATGACAGCGGCTTTTCTGAAATGGGCTTTCACCGTGCGGATACCGACATGATGCCGGCTGGCAACTATGATCTTACTGCCGAATTTATTGACGGCACCAGCGAAACGGTCGCCTTTTCTTATGGCGGCCTCACCTCCATGCCCCAGATTTATGCCAGTGATTTCATCCAGTCTTTTAATGACCAGGGTGACCTGGAATTCAACTGGACATCGCACGACCTCTCCGGCCTCACCGACCCTTACTATCGATTACAGATCAAAAGCGTTGTAAACGGAGAGATTGACAGGGATATTTTTATCAGAATAGATGGCAGCCTGAACCAGGTGACAATTCCCAAAGACGTGCTGGATCAGCTTCAGGGAGCAGACAGCATTCTCGGCCATTTTTCACTGCGCACAATCGGGAACCGGACCTACACCAGTGATTTTCATATTGATTACACCCCGGTCCCTGCCCCTGCGTCCATATGGTTTCTGGCTGCAGGCCTGGCCGGCACAACACTTCTCGGACGACGCAGAAGAAAACTGTAATGACCTGAAAAATCAGCCATCCATATTCACATGCGCCCGCGCAGATAGTGGAAATTTTAAATCCGTATGTATTAAAAACGCCAACAATTGAAACACAGGAGACTTGTCATGACTAAACAATATTTTTCCATCACTTCACTGCTTCGCAGCACCATCCTCTTTTTATCCGTCCTTTTTACAGCCATCCTCTGTTCCTCCGGGGCAATGGCCTATTATATTGACTCACCCTATCCAAACTTCAGAACCTATGAAAACGGCAACCAGTTTTACCGGGCAAGCTTTGCTGTCTATGATGACAGCAATGACCGGGTTCATAGCGATGTGGTGTCAAGTGTTGCAGTGGCCAATGCAGATACGGGTGAGGCCATGGACATGGCTTTTACGCATATCACCCGAAACCGGCTCTGGGGATGGTACGACTCGGGCACTGCCAGCTATGTTTATGACAGCGGCTTTTCTGAAATCGGATTTCACCGTGCTGACACTGACACAATGCCGGCAGGCAACTACAATCTCACTGCCGAATTTATTGACGGCACCAGTGAAACGGTCGCCTTTTCTTATGGCGGCCTCACCCCCATGCCCCAGATTTATGCCAGCGACTTCATCCAGTCTTTTAATGACCAGGGCGACCTGGAATTCAGCTGGACACCGCACGACCTCTCCGGGTTGACTGACCCCTACTACCGCTTGAGCATCGGCGGCTTTATAGACGGCCGGCTCGACAGAGATATCATGATCCGGGTCGGGGAAGGCATGAACCAGGTGATAATCCCAAAAGAGGTCCTTGACATGCTCGACGGCACAGATACCATTACAGCAAGGTTTTCCCTTCGCACACCAGGCAACCGGACCTATGCCAGCGATATAAATGTTGATTACACACCGGTTCCGATGCCGGGCTCCCTATTGTTTCTGGCCGCAGGGCTGCTGGGGCTGACAACGCTCGGGCGCTGCAAAGCAAAGAGATAACGGATAACAACACCTGTTTTCCTTAAAACGTCCGCCGGCCAAGACCCTGTTGGCCGGCGGAAACTGATCTTCAAGCACCTGCCTTTACTCTCTGCAAAAAAATTGATATCCGGTTATAAAGCCAAATTACAAAAACCGCTCAATCTTGCAGGAGAAAATTATGCTTTATAAAATCATGTCCACTCTTCTGGTCCTGTCTTTGACAATCGCAGCACATGCAGCTGACCCCAAAACAATGTCCGCCTGCCTGCCGGACCGGATGGGTGATTTCAAAGCCGGCGATGCTGCGGCCGTGACCCGGCACAAAGACAAGGTAACCAGCGTATCCCGCCCGTATCAATCAGAAAAAAACCAGCCCGTATTGACCGTATCTGTATGGAAAATACCGGGAAACAAACAGATCTGGCCATATATCGACGATCAGGGCCAGGCGCAAATAATCGTCATTTCAGGCCGACTCTGTATTCTGAAGCACGATCCGGCGACCCTGCAGTCCACACTGGTGGTGAATATCGATAAAGGGTATCTCTCACCACCGCCTTTTCTCTACAGGGTGTCTATCTTGGCCAAGGGAAAAAAATCAGATGAAACGGCCAAGGCGCTTGCTGAGAAGCTCAATTTTGACCGGCTCTTTGCCCTCTATGACAAATAATGCGCGTCTTTATCGCCTTGTTTGATTTAAAGGCGAATTGATCCAAACTGTCCGACCCGGGTTCTCATCAGAATAAATTTCAAAAATGAAATTTTATTCAATCCTCGATAGAGTGCCGGGGTGCTGCAGCTCCGGCTTTGCCAGGCACCACAGGCTTGCTTTTCGGACACCAGCAAAGGATTCGGCCGCTTAGATACGATTTTGTAATTAAATAGTGGGTTATTTATTTCAAATTTGAAATATTATACAAGCCAATTTACTATCCGATTCGTGTTTAAAATCTAAATATATTGATTTGTTCTATCTTTTCAACTGCTTATCTTTCATCACCAGCGCACCCGGAGGGGAGTGGCACAAGGATTGCTGTATTGGTTTGGGAACATTGATATTACCCATAATCTCAAACAAGGATGAAACCCATGCATCTGATAAAAAAACTGCTTCCCCTTGCCATTATTTTTTCAAGTGCCTCTCTGGCCCATGCCGAAGAGGGCACTATCAATTCAGGCGATACTGCCTGGATCATTGTTTCGACTGCCCTGGTCATGATGATGACCCCGGCTGGCCTGGCTCTTTTCTACGGGGGGATGTCCCGGTATAAAAACCTTTTAAACACCTTTGCCATGACCCTGGTGGCTTACTGCCTGGCCAGTGTGGTCTGGGTCGGCTGGGGATACTCTCTGGCTTTTGGGGAAAGCCCGAACCTGTTTATCGGAAACCTTGCCCACCTCTTTTTAAACGGCATTGATGTCAACTCTGTATCAGGAACCATTCCTACCCTGATCTTTGTCCTCTTTCAGATGACCTTTGCATGCATTTCGGTTGCCATCATCCTCGGATCTGTGGTGGACCGGATGAAATTTTCATCCTGGATCGTTTTCACTGTCCTGTGGATCAGTTTAGTATACGCACCGGTCTGCAACTGGGCCTGGGGCGGCGGCTGGATGCACAGTATCGGTGCGCTTGATTTTGCAGGCGGAAACGTTGTGCATATCAATGCGGGTATGTCCGGCCTGGTGCTGGCACTTTTCCTGGGTAAGCGCAAAGGATATGGCAAAGAACCCATGATCCCCTCCAGTGTGGCCTTCACCGCCCTGGGCGCGGGCCTGCTCTGGTTTGGCTGGTTCGGGTTTAATGCCGGCAGTGAGCTGGCAGCTGACGGGGTTGCAGCCTCTGCCTTCATGGTCACCAATACGGCGGCTGCAGTGGCAGGGCTTTCCTGGCTCTTCGTGGAATGGAAAATCAGCGGCAAGCCAACGCTTCTCGGCCTGGCATCAGGCGTTATTGCCGGACTCGTTGGTATCACACCCGCTGCAGGGTTTGTATCCATCGGCGGTGCCATGACCATCGGCCTGGTGGCGGGTGCACTGGGATATTTCGGGGTTGCTGTCCTGAAAAATAAACTCGGGTATGACGACTCTCTTGATGCATTCGGTATTCACGGCCTGTGCGGAATGTGGGGCGCGATTGCCACCGGTCTTTTCGCCAACCCGGTGGTCAGTGGCGCCAGCGGTCTTTTCTACGGCAACCCCAAGCAGGTCTGGATCCAGTTTCTGTCCATTATCGGTACCATGGTATTCAGTGCTGTGGCCACCACCATCGTGGTCTTTATCACCAAAGCTGTGACAAACGGGCTCAGGGTCGATGACGACCAGGAACTGGCCGGGCTCGACAATGCGCTCCACGGTGAACGTGCCTTTGAAATAGAATAAGCTGACGTTTTCTTTCAACCGGCAGGGGCATGGCATGATCTGCACTGTCCCTGCCGGTCGTTTCAGGCAGGACCTTTTTCCAGGGTTATTGATTTTTACCCCAAAGACGGGTAAGAAGAACTCAATACGCCAACCCAGGAGTAGCGAATGCGCCTTGACATCCATGGCCTGACCCACACATACCCGGACAGCCACACACCTGTTATTAAAAACCTGTGTTTTTCAATGGAATCGCCCGGATTCAATGCGATTTTCGGTCCTTCCGGCGTTGGCAAAAGCACACTTGCCAGGATCATATCTGCTCAACAGGCTCACACCCGGGAAAGCATCCGTGTTGAAAATATCTCCACAATCCTCTACTCATACAATCTGGAACGACTTCCGGGCTGGGCCACAACCGGAAAGCACCTGGACAGGGTGACCCCTGAAGAAAAAGAGGTGCTGAAAAAAGAGCTGGTGGACATTTTTCAACTCAAACCCCTGCTGGATCAGAGATTTGCAGCGCTTTCCATGGGGCAGCAGAACCGGGTCAATTTAATCCGCTACCTTGTCCAGGATTTTGATCTGCTCATCATGGACGAAAGCCTGGCCAATGTGGATGAAGCGCTCCGCCAGGAAATCATCCTGGCGATCAAAGCGCTTTTTACGACCCAGATGTTTTTATATATTTCACACAACCTGATCGAAGTGGCCACTTACTGCAGGCAGATCCTGGTGCTGGGACAGTCGCCCGATGCCGGAAACGCTGCTTTGGTGAACGGCCAGGACCATACCCGCGACAGGCGCCTTGACAAATCCGGGCGCGACAAAACCATGCTGGAGGTCATGAATGCTGTTTAGGCGGATCACCCAGTTTCTGATCGTCTATGCCATTGGCATATCCATCCTCGGACTGGTCAAGGTCTCTATGTCTCTGTCTGATTATGTCATTCCTGATGCCGCCATCATGATCCAGGCGTTTTCCCGCCACAGCACCGCCTACCTTTTGGCCGGCCTGAACACACTTCTGATCGCTGTTCTGGGTCAGTGCATCTCGTTCATCCTTGCCTTCAGCATCGGTATCGCAGGCCGTAAATCCTCATGGACCGGAACGTTTATTAAGATCGCAGCCTACAATATCCAGGCATACCCCATTGTTGCACTTGCGCCCATTATTTTCATCCTTTTCGGGGACGGCTTCCTCACCCGGCTTCTCATTGCTGCCATGATCTGCTATTTTCCTCTGCTCCTGTCCGTGCTCGGCATCATGGCCACTCCGATACCGGATATAGAGCATTTTTACCAGGCCACCGGACGGATGCGCTGGCAGCTTGAGGTCAAAATCAGGGCCTTTGAAAATCTAAGCAAACTGACCACTGTGGTATCCGGCAGCGCCACACTTGCCATGGCCGGTACCATAGTGGCAGAGTTCATCGCAGCAGACGCCGGCATCGGGTACGCCATCAGGGTTGCACTATATCAGAGCGACCTGTCTAAAATCCTGGTGGCACTGTTCATCATCGGTATCTTGATCTCTATCTACCAGGGGTTCCTGGAGTCTGTTGGTGAGCGAGTGAAAAAAAAATGGCTCAATCCTGACAAAGGAGGACTTTCATGAAAAAATGGCTGATTCCCGCATTATTGATTGCCTTTGCGATATACACCTTTTTTCCCCGGCAGGACAAGGTTATTGAATACCGCCTTAAATGGCTTTTCAATGCCAGCGTCAGCGGCGATATCTGGGCTGAAGAAGCGCATTATTTTCAGCAGGCCGGACTTGATGTCCGAATAAAGGAAGGCAGCCCGGAAAAAAACGCCATCAACGAGCTGGAACTGGGTCATGCCGATTTTGGCGTTGCCAGTGCAGACCAGGTCATCCGTGCGGTTTCCAAAGGCGCCAAAATTATTGTCATCGCACAGATTTTCCAGGTCAACCCCATGCAATGGATCTATCGTTCCAGCCTGGGCGAGATCCGGACACCTGATGATCTCAAATACAAGAAAATCGGTATCACCTTTGGCGGCAACGATGAAACCATTATGAAAACCATACTGGCCAGGGCCGGCATTAGAGAAGACCAGGTCTTTCTATCCGGTGTCCGGTTTGATTTTACCCCTTTTCTAACCGGTAAGGTGGATGTCTGGCCGGTCTATCAAAATTCCCAGGGTGTTATTTTGGCCGGCCGGATGGCTGATGAAGGCGAACCCGTCCTTTTTTTCAACCCTGCAGACGCTGGCGTCCGCTTTGTGGCCAATTCCGTGATCACCACCTCAGCCTTGATGGAAAAGCAGCCTGAAACAGTCAAACGCTTTGTATCGGCCCTGCTGAAAGCCTGGGAATCGGCCATGGCCCCGGAAAATGAAGCAGCCGTCCTGGCTGCGGTACAGAAGCGGGATTCCGGCACCCAGGGACGGGTTCAACAAAAACAGCTTATTGCTACCCGGGCACTGGTCAAACCATTACCCGACAAACGGATCGGCAACATTGACATGGATGCATGGCGGGAAACAGAAGCCATCATGCTCAAGGAAAAGCTCATCCAAAAACCGGTCCATATAGAACGGTATCTGGTACAAATCCCATAGAATTCTCACAGAGTTCCGACGCAGCAGGCAGGATGCATTAAACGGCTGCCTGGGTTAATTTTTCCGGCGTATCACGATCCGGTCCTTGGTAAGAATGGG
>CAZLNA010000026.1:0-6947 GCA_964560485.1 uncultured Desulfobacula sp.
TTACAGTGCTGAGTTTCAATTGCGCCAGTCCAAACTGCTGTTTCAGTTTAAATTGCGTAAGAGTCATACCGAGCCGATGTTTGCCGTTGTAAAAGAAGGATCAAAGGCGCTTGAAAATATTAAGGCAGGTGATGTGATCGACATGCGCTACTATTGCGTGGATGAAAATAAACCGGCTGTATCACGGCCGACACGGATCAAGTATATTGCAAAAGACAATTCTGTCGGGTTTAAAGATCACTACGTGATCGGGCTCTCCTTTTTTGATCATGAAACCCGCGTAGTGGCCTGACGATAGAACCGCATCCTTTTGCAGTGTTTTTTTTGCCTCCCTCCTGAAACCGGCGTCCTGACGGGCAGATTTTTCAAATTGAGCCTGCCCGTCACAGCGAGCCGTATTTTCTTATCAATGTTGAAAACCGTTTTTTTCCAGTATTCTGGCATTTATCCGGATCTCAGGACCGGTTCTCTTGATATAATCTGACAAGGACGGTATGATGTGCGCAAAACCTTTAAACCGTCAGGTCAGTCATGGATTCACAGAATATTGAAGCAGTCTTTCCCGATCTTGAACCGGAACATGTAAAGACCATTGAGAATCGTCTCGATTCAGTCTACAGCAGTCTTGAGAAGCAATCGGCTGCTGTTGAAATCACCGCCCAGGTGGAAGCAGATCTGATCCGTGTGGCATTTTTCAGCGAATTCATCATTTCAGGGATTATCCGCAACCCGGATATCCTCAGGGAATTGATCGAATCTGAAGATCTGTTTAAAACTTACTCGCCCCAGACCTATGACAATAAACTTGCGAAAAAAATAAGTGAAGCCACGGAGATTTCAGCTGCCAGGGAAATACTGCTTCAGGTCAAGCAGTATGAGAGCATACGGATCGCCTGGCGGGACCTTACCATGGCAGCAGACCTGGATGAAACCCTAGAAGACCTGTCCGGCCTGGCCGATGCCATTGTTCAGGCCGCATTCACCTGTATGGTCTGGCACGAGGCGCAGTCATACGGATGGCCAGTGGACTGCAATGGTAATGCTGTATCCATTATTGTCCTTGGCATGGGAAAGCTCGGGGCACGGGAGTTGAATTTTTCATCTGATATTGATCTGATCTTTGTATACCCTCAAGAAGGCTATACCAACGGCGAGCAGGTCATATCCAATGGCGAGTTTTTTACCGCTGTGTGCAGAAAATTTTTAAAGCTTTTTTCAGCAGGCTCCCATGCGCTTAATTTTTATCGTGTGGATACAAGACTCAGACCTTTTGGCGACGGCGGCCCGCTGATAATGAGCAGCCAGGCGTTTGAAGAATACTACCAGGCCCAGGGACGTGAATGGGAGCGGTATGCCATGATCAAGGCAAGGCCGATTGCCGGGGACCTTGAAGCCGGTCATTCCCTGCTCAAAAGCCTGAACGCATTTGTCTACCGCCGATATTTTGATTATGGCTCCTTTGATTCCTTCCGGGATATGAAACAGCGGATAGCGCTGCAGGTGAAAAACAAGCAGCTGCGGCACAATATTAAACTCGGTGCCGGGGGGATCCGGGAAATCGAATTTTTCGGCCAGCTCTTTCAACTGATCCGGGGCGGGGTGGAACCAAAACTCCAGGAGCGGAAAATTTTAAAGGTGCTCGAGATATTATACCGTCAGGGCGGTATCGGAAAAACGCCGTATCAGGAACTGACCCGGGCATATGATTTTCTCAGAAAGGTTGAAAACAGACTTCAGGCGTATGCTGACCGGCAGACCCATGATATCCCCCAAAAACCTGAGCAGCAGGCAGTCCTTGCCAGGTCAATGGGCTATGCATCCTGGCAGGCGTTCTCTCAAGCGCTTTCAGATCACATGGAAAAAGTACACCATCATTTCAGCCTGCTCCTGGTAACGGATGATGACAGCGAGAAGGACCGTGAGCTTGAACAGCTCAAGGAACTGTGGGTCAATATCAATGACCCCCAGTTTGCTGCCAGTGCCGTTTCCATCCATGGTTTTGAGGCGCCTGAAAAAGTCCTGGGCCTGCTTCGAATGCTTGAAGCCCATCCAAATACCCGGAAACTGACCCCCAACGGCCGGAAAAAGCTGGCCCGCCTGGTGCCTCGGCTCATAAAAAAAATAGGGGAACAGCCGAATCCCGAGGACCTGCTGGTTCAGCTTATTGATCTTGTTCTCACCATTGAACGAAGGACCTGTTATCTTTCTCTTTTAATTGAGAACCAGGCCGCTTTGGACACCCTGATTACGCTGGCGCAGAAAAGTCCGTGGATTATTCGGTTTCTTTCCGGTCACCCTGCCCTTCTCGA
The DNA here is from genome assembly GCA_964560485.1 of uncultured Desulfobacula sp. GTDB lineage: Bacteria > Desulfobacterota > Desulfobacteria > Desulfobacterales > Desulfobacteraceae > Desulfobacula. Next base: position 2,310 of record CAZLNA010000026.1, read on the forward strand.
CGAATTGATGTCGCCTGATACCCTCTATGCCCCACCAGGCAGAGAGGCCCTGGAAAAAGAAATGGCTGAACGGATGGCCAAAGTTCCACCCAATGATCTTGAATTTCTGCTTGAAGAGCTCTGCCTTTTCAGGCAGGTGAACATGCTCCGGGTGGCAGCAGCAGATATCAGCGGGAACTACCCGCTCATGAAAGTCAGTGATCATCTGACCTATATTGCAGAAACCGTTGTTTCTCAGGTCCTTGCCAGCTGCTGGCAGATTGCTTCGCAAAAATACGGGCTGCCGCCCGGAATAGAGGATACGCGGGTTACGCATTGCGGCTTTGCCATCATAGCCTATGGAAAAGTGGGCGGTTTTGAAATGGGCTACACCTCTGACATTGATTTTGTCTTTCTTCACAGGGGAGAGCCGGGTTACACATCCGGCACTGAGAAAAGCGTGGATGTCACCTCCTTCTACGCGACGCTGGGTCAGCGCATCATTCATGCGCTGACCATGCATACACCGGCTGGGACGCTTTACGGTGCTGACATGCGGCTGCGGCCCGGAGGAAATTCCGGCATGATTGTCTCCCATATTGACGGGTTTGAAGAATATATGGAAAAAGAGGCATGGACCTGGGAGCATCAGGCATTGATACGGGCACGGCCGGTGGCAGGGGATATTGAGCTGTGCAATGTATTTAATCAGGTTCGAAAAAAGATTCTGACCGCAGAACGGGAGCCGGAGAAGTTAAAAGCAGATGTCTATGAAATGCGTGAAAAAATGCGGGCCCAGCGCCTGAAACCGGGAAAAGACGGTTTTGATCTGAAACAGTCGCCAGGGGGCATTGTGGATATTGAGTTTCTCGTCCAGTTTCTGATTTTAAAACATGCGCATGCATTTGAAGATATTGTTGTCTGGACCGATAATATCCGTCTTCTGGAAAGCCTGGATGCCCAGGGTATTATTACAGCCCGCCAGAGTGAACAACTGCAGCAGGCCTATGTTCAAATGCGCCAGAAAATTCATCACCATAACCTCAAAGAAGCCGGGCTTCTGGTGTCACAGGAGCAGTTTCTGGAACACCGCGAGAACGTTAACACCCTGTTTAACGCCTATTTGGCTCCGTCATCCGGATAAGCCAATGGAAGAGATAATGAAACATACCCATACGTATCTGTATGAAAAAGCACCGGTTCTTTACCTCGAACTTGATTCTGCCGGCCGGGTGTCAGACCAGAACAGATACTGCCGGAAGATCATGGGAACGCTCAAGCCGGGCAGCCTGTTTTCAGACACCATCATTGATTTCAACGCGGTGTTTGATCTCAATGAGGCGGTTGATTCTCAAAAAGAATATCTTTTAAGCGTCAACACAGATTCTGGAATGCCGTTGAGTTATCTTTTTTCTTTTGTACGGTCAGAAAAGAAAATTCTGGTCTTTGGCAAGCCGGATGAAACGGATGCCGAACTCATGAGAACCCAGGTGGTTCAGTTAAACCAGGAGCTTAACAATTCGACAAGAATGCTGCACAAGAAAAACGCCGAACTCAGGCAGGCGCTCAATCATGTCAAACTGCTGCAAGGCATTATTCCCATCTGCTCCCACTGCCATAAAATAAGGGATGACGATCAGGTCTGGGAGAAGCTTGAAACCTATCTGGCAGAGCACACAGATGCCAGGTTCAGTCACGGCATCTGCCCTGATTGCATGATAAAATTTTATCCGGACATGGCTGAAGACGATTAAAGCCGGTTTGAAAAAGCAATCTTCAAAACCGGCTCAAACCCAGACTCAATTACCGTTGAAACAGATTACTGGCCCTTGAAAAAGGGTTGACGTTTTTCTTTTAAGGCTCTGACGCCTTCAAAATGATCTCCTGTCCGCTGGGTGATGCCCTGGAAGGCGGCTAGCAGGTCGAGGTGGCCGCTGATTTCTGCGGTCCGGGCCTGCCGGATCGCTTTTTTGATCATGGAAACCGCCACCGGGCTGTTGGCCGCGATTGAAAGGGCAAGGTCCCTTGTTTTTTCCCGAAGCTCATTTTCTCCGGAAATATTATTTAACAATCCCATGGACAAGGCTTCTTCAGCCTGGACAAGCCTTCCGGTGAGAGAAAGCTCCATGGCTTTGGCATAGCCGATTACCCGCTGGAGGAAAAATGTGCCGCCGTCACCGGGTACCAGTGCCAGTTTGGCAAAGGTTTCGCCGAACCGTGACCGGCGGCAGCCAACCCGGATATCACACATACAGGCCAGGTCGCACCCGGCCCCGATGGCCGGACCGTTGACCATGGCGATCAAAGGGGTGTGAAGCGCTTCAATTGTCATGGGAATCTGCTGAATGCCTTTCTGGTACCGTCGCCTGAGTTCCTCAGGATCGCCTGCAAACATGCCGGTTTTTTCTTCCATGGCCTTGACATCGCCGCCAGCACAAAAACAATTGCCAGCACCGCAGATGATAATGACACGAATCTCATCATCCCAGTCCGCCTCCCTTAAGAGCCGGCACAGCGAAGAAATCATGCCGTCTGAAAAAGCGTTTGAAAAATCCGGTCGATTCAGGGTGATCCAGAGCAAATGGTTTTCTTTTTCCACCAACAGGTCGGTGCAGTGTTCATTAAGGTAATCTTTCATCGGTTTTCTATCCTGATTTTAATAATGGCCCATATTCATTTTCAATATTGTCTGGTTAAAAAGAAAGGAGAATACATCAAATGTTGAAAGAATACAAAACCCAATCGGATTTGTTTTGCACGACTGTCTGAAAAGGCCCGGACACAGGCGCGGTCCGGAAATCAAGAAAAAATGGGCATACAGGGTGTTACCCGGAAATCAGAACAAGGCTCAGCCACGGCCAGTATGTAATGATCAGAACCGCGGCAATCAGGACCAGCATAAAGGGAATGCAGGCCTTGTATATGTCAATGATGGGTTTGTTAAATCGATATCCGGCAATGAACAGGTTCATTCCCACAGGCGGTGTAAAATACCCGATCTGCATATTGGCAAGGAAAATGATGCCCAGATGCACCGGATTGACCCCGTACTCCTGTGCCACCGGAAGCATTAATGGAACCATGATAATGATGGCTGAAAAAATATCGAGCATGGCTCCGAGTATGAGCAGAAAGAGGTTCAGAAGGATCAGAAAGACGACCTTGCTGGTGACCAGCGCCTGGCAGGCAGAGAACAATTTCATTGGAATTTCAGCATCGATCAGGAAATTGGTCAGTGCCAGTGAAACGCCTAAAATCAATAAAATGCCTCCCACCATCACCATGGCGTCCCTGAAAATCCCGCCCAGCTGAAACAGTCGTATTTCTTTGTAAATAAAGACCTCTACGATCAATACATATAACGCGGTGACTGCAGCAGCCTCTGAAACAGCGAAAAACCCGGAGTATATCCCGGTAAAGACAAAGAAAGGAAGGGGGATCTCCCAGATCGATTCCCGTATGGCCTGTCTCAGTCTCGACAATGAGAACGCCACTACAGGGACCGGGGCCTTCCGGTTGGCCCACAGGCTCCAGGCACAGAGCATGGATGTCATGAGCAGTGCCGGCAGGATCCCGGCAATAAAAAGATTTTCAATGGAGATTTCTCCGGGTGAGGCTGCCATTTGCTGGGCAATGATGCCATAAAGGATCAGCGGCAGGGACGGGGGCAGAAGCAGGCCGAGGCTGCCCGAGGTTGTCACCAGCCCAAGGCTGAAGCGCTCTGGATAACCCGCCTGTTTCAAAGCCGGATATAAAAGTGCTCCCATGGCTACAATCGTTACGCCGGAAGCGCCGGTAAACGCTGTAAAGAAAGCACATACGATAAATGCCACAATGGCCAGACCGCCGGGAATCCATCCTAAAAGAGCCTGGGTCAGCCGCACCAGCCGCTGGGAGGTCTGACTTTCAGCCAGCAGATAGCCTGCAACAGTAAACAGCGGCAGTGCCAGAAGGATGGGGGTATCGACAATACGAAACAATTCAATGGCAATGACAGAAAGATCCACTTCGTTGAGATAGAAACCGAGCATTGCTGCAGCAATGATGATGCAGAACAGGGGGGTGCCGAGAACAGCCAGAAAAATCAGAGCGCTGATCAGAATGTAAATCATTCTTTTTCCCCTTTGATCAGCTGGAAAATCAAGTCTGCAGATAAGATAAAATACCTCAGACTGATCACGGCAAAAGAAAAGGGGATAATGGTCTGGCAGACCCAGTTCGGAACGGCAGCAAAGGCATTGAGACCATCATTTTTTTCCATGACCACAAATGAGAAACTGAAACGGGTCATAACAGCGCATACCAGGGCGGTGAACAGGGACGTCACTATGGTTGCCGCTTTTTTCGTTTTTTCAGGAAGGTATCTTGAAACCACATCAATGCTGATGTGCCGGTTGCTCCGGCTGGCCACCATGGCACCGACCAGTCCGATCCACAGAACCAGGACCCGTATAAGCTCATCTGCCCACACAATGCCTGTGTCAAAAAGGTTTCGAAGCAGAATCTGCAACACTGCCATGAGAATCATGATGACTAAAAGAGAGGAGAGAATAAAGTCTTCAGCCTGCTCAAGAAACCGAATGATTTTATGCCTGCCCGATACCGGTTTTTGGGACATGGCTATCTGCTGTTGTCATGAAACGTTTGAAGATGGCGATC
>CAZLNA010000026.1:7047-12256 GCA_964560485.1 uncultured Desulfobacula sp.
GTCACATAATTGATCTGGGTATGCCACTGGAGCACCACCGCCCCCACGGGTGATGTGGCCACGGTGTTGATCAGTCCGGACTGCAGACCGGTCCTGACATCAGACAGCGGCAGGGTGGTGGGGGTGATATTGAAGGCACTGATGGCCCCCTCATTGATCCGTTCGTTATCCGGCAGCCATATTTTCTGACTTTTGAGGTCAGCCACGGTGTTAATGGGATTCTGGGACATGATATAAGAAAATCCGCCGCCAATGAGTCCGAAATTGACAAATCCTGCTTTTTCAATACCGTCTGTGACAAAGGGATCCATGAACTGGCGGACATAATCCACTTCTTCAAGAGTAGAGAATTTCATGGGCAGTGCATAAATCTGGTTGCCCGGGAAAAACCGTGAGAGGCTGCCGCCGATAACCGCTCCCCCATGCAACTGGCCGATACGGATCTTTCTAAGAACGGCATTATCATTTCCCATGACACCGCCTGGATAGAATTTAAAGGTGACCCTGCTCTGGGTCTTTTCAGCCACCTCTTTTGCACCGGCGCGCATTTTTTCCATCCACATCGACCCGTCAGGGCTCAAGGTGGCAATTTTTAACCGGATGGCCCAGGATGCATCTGCCATAGACAGAAATATTGCCAGAGCCGCGATTGTTATCCTTTTTTTCACACAAAAAGAGATCATAGACGTCAACCTTGTTTAAAAATAGTCATCCGCACTTTGGGCCAGTATCCGGGCCTGCTTCTGCGCCCAGGTATTGATCAGAGTATATCCCGGGGAGCGGGGATCAGATGTGATGATCTCTTTGATCAGCCGGTCATGAAGCGTCCGGTCATAAACAGCCCTGCTGTAGAATTTTGCATAGAGCAGGTGGACCATCAGGTTTTTTCCCTTGCTGGCGGCAAGGGCTTTTTCAAAATGTACTTTTCCCTCTTCAGGGCGGCCGCCCAGCGCCGGGGGAAGTAACGAAGCCAGTGTCCCCAGATAGAGATATGCAGCCCCTTCTTTATAGGTGTCATCCATCTCAACGATCCGGTTCATGATCAGCTCGATATGGGCAATATCGGCAATGGCATTGAAATCTTTTTTATTGGCCAGGATCCATTTGGCCCAGGCATTGCCCAGGCTGAACAATGCCGGAATGTCATCCGGGGTCATCTGGCCGATGATGATCTCGGCTTCTTTAAATGGTTTCTGCCGAATGGCACAGGCGCTTTCCCGGGTCGCACAGACGGCACGCTGGGCATAATCCAGTGCTTTGTCCGCCATTTTCCGGGATCGTTGTGCATCCGTGACAAACAGGTCTGCATAGGAGGCATATAAATTGGCAGCCGTGGAGAGCATCCGGGAATTTTCCGGGTCTTTCGCGATCAGGCTGTCGATCATCAAAAGATAGGCAGGGGCTCCATCCTGGACCATTTCAAGATCGTCATTATTGGATATGGCAGATGACAGGTGGGCCATCATGTCTGAGGTTGCAGAAGAAATGATCATGGAGCAGCCGCAAACCCAGAAAAGGGAAAAAAGACAAAGGGTCTGGGCTATCCGCAATTTAAGTTTCGAGCAGGTCGTATGGTCCGCATTCACGTTTGGCATTGTGTATTATCCGGCCTGGTATTCTTATCTGGGTACGATAATATAATCTTGAAAAATAGCGTGTTTATCTGAAAAAAGCAACCTTGCGGATACGGTTTGCGCTGTTTTATGCAAAATAAACAGGTACGGATCAGCTTTTGCCAAAAGAACAGGCCGGAAAAGTACAGGATTCGCAGTCAAGGCAGAGCCCGCCGTGTGCCAGCTCTGCCAGGTCTCTACCGGTAACGGCTTCTCCGGCAAGGATCCTGGGCAGGACGAGGTCAAACACCGTAACCCGGTGGTAAAGGGCACAGGCAGGAATGCCCATGATCGGTGTCTGATTCTTGTAAGCAATTTGAAACATGGCGCCGGGAAGAACGGCGGCACTGTAAAAAAGCCGGTCTGCTCCGGCATCCTGAACAGCAAGCCGTGTGACATCGTCCGGATCAACCGACATGCCGCCTGTGGTAATAATCAGGTCGGTACCATTCTCTATAAATTCGGTCAGGGTTTTTGAAATCATCTTTCGATCATCCGGCAGGATCACGGTTTCAACCAGAACCGCCCCTAAATCAGAGAGCTTTTTTTGGACAATGGGCTTAAACCGGTCCTGAACCAGACCGTTGAAGATCTCGGTGCCGGTAATGATCAACCTGGCTTTTGCAGTCTGGTAAGGCTTAACATGGAATACGGGATAATATTGCCGGGCCGTTTCAAGGGCCTGGTCAAGGACCCTTCGGTCAATCACCAGTGGGATGGCCCGGGTTCCGGCAACCCGGTTATTTTTTTTTACCGGCGTGTTGGTATGGACAGAGGCGCACATGACGTCAGGGAGAAGGTTGAACGCGGTTAAGCCTTTTTTATTCACCTTGAGCAGGCCGTCATGTGAGGCATACAATTCAATTTTTCCTTCCCTCGGGGCAGGTGAAAATCCGATTCCGCTTCCCGAAAGGCTGCGCACCATTTCCAGGACAGCCTCGTCCTCATGGACCGCGGCTGCATCGAGATCAAGCACATAAAGGTGTTGCTTTCCCAGCCGCTGCAGGTGGCAGATGTCTTTTTCCTGAACCAGGTGCCCCCGGGGAAAGGCCACCCCCTTGAATTCATCTGCACGGATTTCCGTTATATCGTGGGCCAGGCTGAGACCCACAGCATCTTTTACATTTATCTTTTTTATACGGGTTCGCGGGTTTGTCATATAAAGGCTTTCAATGGCCAGACAGGCCTGGGGTCATTGTTTCTCATTATCAGTGTGAAAATCAGGATAGAGTTTCCGGCTGCAGTCCGGGCATATTCCGTGGCTGAATTCGGCTTGGGAATGCTCCTGAATATAAGTTTCCACATGCTTCCAGAATCCTTTGTCATCTCTGATTTTTTTGCACGATGAACAGATAGGGACGATCCCTTTTAATGTTTTTATTTCATCCAGGGCGGTTTTCAGGTTTTTAATCAAAAGCTCCTTTTCCCTTTCGATTTTTTTTCGCTCCGAGATGTCTCTGACAATCCCGACACTCTGCCACTGGCCGTGTTCGCAATAGGCAGACAGGGACAATTCGATTTCAAATTCAGTGCCGTCCTTTTTCAACGCGGTCAGTTCAAGGGTCTTTCCAATGGCTTGGCCGCCACCTGAGGTCTTGAATCGTTCAAAACCGTTCTCAAACATGAGGTGGTAGCGCTCAGGCGTCAGCAGTGAATGAAGGTTTTTATCTTCAACTTCATCCCAGGTATACCCGAAAATTTTCTGGGCGCTCTCATTCCAGAAGGTAATCCTTCCGTCCTGGTTCATCTGGATAATGGCGTCGTTTGCCATGGAACTGATTTTTTTAAATTTTTCCTGGCTGATTTTCAGGGCAGCTTCTGCACGGGTCCGGTAGGAGATATCGGTCACCGCACCGATCAGTCCGCCAATGCACTGATCTTCATTATAGTAGAGGGCTTTGTCAAAAATGACCTGGCGCTCGTTCCCGTCAGCATCTCTGACAAGGTCTTCGTACTGCTGAATACCACCCTGCTCAAACAATGTATTGTCCATCTCCTGGTATTTATCCGCAAGGTGTGCCGGCCATAGATCATGAGCTGTCTTTCCGACAATTTCATCTCTTTTTTTACCGAAAAGGGCTTCAAACGCCTTGTTGCAGCCGGTGTAAACGCCATTTTGATCTTTAATGAAAACCGGGCTGGCCAGGGTTTCAAACAGAAGATTGAAAAAATCAAGCTTTAGCACCAGTTGTCTTTTTAACGCCTCAAAGGCATGGACTTTTTCCTTAAGCTGGTTTATTTGAGTGTCACAATCAGTTAATTCTAGTTCGGTCATTCAGTGGATCTCCTTACCCGGGGGGCCTGGCGCAGACTGCTAACACGCCAGATTTGAATCATATTTTTACTAAACGTTTCAATGAAAACAGGCTTTGTCAAGGCGGGCGGGAATACTTTTTTACTTTTCAATGCAGCCTTGACCCTTTGGCAAAAATTATCTATGAAGAAATCAGGTCTGCCTAAACCAGAGGAAAAACGATGTCACTGAGCAAATGCCTTACCATTCTTGTTTTCTGCATGCTGATGATCCTGCCGCTCCGGGCAGTGTCAGCACAGGATGTGAATAAAATTTACCTTGTTCCGGTTTCCGGTACAGTGGAACCGGGTATGGCTGCTTATGTCAAACGGGTCCTGGAAAGCCTGAAAGACAAAAAAGACGGAATTATTGTCTTTCAACTCGATACCTTTGGCGGCCGGGTGGATGCCGCGCTTGACATTGTGGATGCCATTTCGAATCTGCCGAATATGGAAACGGTGGCATGGGTGGAAAAACGGGCTATTTCAGCGGGTGCTCTGATTGCACTCTCTTCAGCCAGGCTGTATATGAAAAAAAATACCATTATCGGTGACTGCGCACCCATGATTCAAACCCAGGACGGTCAGAAAATGGCAGGAGAGAAAATTCAAACCGTCCTGCGGGCGAGATTCCGTGCTCTGGCCCGTAAAAATAATTATCCTGTGGTCCTGGCAGAGGCCATGGTCACCATGGATATGCAGGTGTATGAAGTTGTCCTTGACGGGGAAAAACAATTCATGGATCAGGGCATGTTCGATGATCTTACACCCGGTGAAAAGGAAAAAATCGAGTCCAAAAGGACGGTTGTGGCCAAAGGAGAGCTGTTAACCATGGATGATATAGAAGCGCTTGAACTCGGTTTTTCCCAAAAAAGCGCTGACAGCCTGGACGCGCTCTACAGCCTGCTGGGTCTAACCGGGGCTCAGGTCATCACCATGGAAGAATCCTGGTCAGAAAGCCTGGTCCGCTTTTTACAGCCCCTGTTGCCTGTCCTGATGCTGCTGGGCATCGGTGCCCTGTATACAGAGATCAAGGCGCCCGGGTTCGGGTTTCCCGGAGCTCTGGGGATTCTATGCCTGGGGCTTGTTTTTTTCAACCAGTACCTGGTGGGACTGGCAGACTATACAGAACTGCTTCTGTTATTGATCGGCGCCCTCCTGCTAGGGGTGGAGGTCTTTGTCCTGCCCGGTTTCGGCGTGGCAGGGATTACAGGAATGATGGTCATTGCCGCAGGTCTGGTTCTGGCGTTTCAGGGATTTGTCATACCAGATCCGTCCTTCCCGTGGGAGGGCAGGCTTCTGCT
>CAZLNA010000027.1:0-12194 GCA_964560485.1 uncultured Desulfobacula sp.
CATCCTGGGTGGTGCCGTCATGGGAGACAGCCCGCAGACCGGCGTCATCGACAGTGAAAACAGGGTCTGGAACTACAAGAACATGTACGTCTGTGACGGCAGTGCCGTGGGCGCCAATTTAGGTGTGAACCCCAGCCTGACCATAACGGCCTTGTCTGAGCAGGCCATGGATTGCGTCAAACCTAAAAAAGATGCAGACGGCTGGCCCTAGTCAATTTTTGCATGGACAAGATTCTCAGCTTGATCTGTGACAAAAAAAGAAATTTTGAATCTTGTCTTCTTTTAAAGGTGCCAATACATCCGTGTAAAACCGCTGCCTTTTTACTGGTCAACCCAAACACAACGTCATTCGGGAAACGATTGATGGGCGCCTCGTGCGTTTGACAGAGGCGCCCATAAAAATGTCCAATCATTCGTCATGAAAATCTCTCCTGAACAGGGACCACCAGACCTGTGTGATTGTTTACCATGAGCCGGTTTTTTTCTTTGCTAGATCAGGATCGTTTTTGAACGTAATTGTGATGCAGCATAGAGCGTGGGGTTTTTTATGATTATCTATTATGTCAACGTGTTGGAAATTTGCATGATCTTGGGAAAACCCGATGGGCCCGGAAGAGATGCTATTTTCTTGACACGCAATAATGAGTAGGCTATACAAAATTTTTAAGTCCTGAAAACCATGGGATTTTTTTAGTATTACGTTCTCGATCCAGCGGATGTGAAAAGATGAAACAGTTCAAAGAAAAAAAACAGGTAAAAACGCAATCTGATCCATTTAAGCGCGGTGCAAAGCCGGGAAGCCCGGAACCGCCGAAAAAAAAACACCAAAACCGGTTTTCGCCGCCTGGAGACGGTGGCGGTGCGATGAACCAGGGTAAAGGTGCTGGAAAATGGGGAAAATGGGCTGCAGGTACATTGGTCGTGGCTGCTCTGTTAGCCGCCTCCTTCTTCATGGGCAATAAAGGGGACGATGTGTCGAGCCAGGAAGCCAGTCAGATCAATCAAGAGTACAAAGCATATCTGGCAAGCACTTCAGCTGTACAGCTGGAGGCTGTCTCAGAGAGTGAAACCGCTGAAGCCGTTGCTGCCATGGGTTTGTCAGAAGAAAAAAAAGAACAGATGGTCGCCCAGGTCAAGGAAAAAAAAATCGTCCTGGCATGGGTGGTTCTCTGGGATTTTGCTGCAGCTGACGGTGACCGGGTGACGGTTAAAAGCGGCAGCGTAAGCCAGGAAGTACTGCTTACCAAGCAATATAAAAAAGTGGCCGTCCCCATGCCTGCATCCGGCACCATTGAGATCAAGGGGGTTAAAGACGGCGGCGGCGGTATCACCGTTGGGATTGTGACCGGAAAGACATTTTTACGCATTCCCCAGCTGAGTGAAACCCAGCCGATTAAAGTGCCTGTTTCACGGATATGAGTTCTTTTCTGCGCATATTCCGCATAGCGTCAGGCCTGCTGTCCGGTGTCTGGCAATCGATGCCGGTTTTCTTCAGAGTGATTCTGGGAGCGGCTGTTGTTTTTTTTCTATTCAAAATATTGGGCATGGCAAAGGGTGTTGTGATCGCCGGCCGCTGGTTTTTCCTCGTTCTTGGCGCGCTATTTGCCATGCTGGTGATTTCGGGAATCCTCTACTCCCGCGGAGTATTTCGCAGCGGCCCATCCTGGTTGACGCAGTTTTTGTCAAGCCTGACCGGAGAAAATGCCGGTGCAGACAGGTCGGCCCATCTTGAATCTGCAGCAGCGGCCATCAGCAGTCTGGCAGGATTATCAGAAGCCAAGCGGGAACTGAATCTCATCCATGCAGCAGCAGAGGACGCCAGACATAAACGGCTGCCAGCGCTTGGTACCCATGCCCCGGGGATACTATTGCTTTTATACGGGAGCGCCGGATGCGGGAAAACCACACTGATGCAGCATCTTCCACCTTTTTTTTACGGTCTCTGCCTGGTTGATTCCCCTGACCCGGTTCATATCAGTACTGCCTATGATATAGACAGAATTGAACCCGGTTATCTGGTGATGTTTGACGATGCAGACTGGCTGACAGAAAGTGAAAACTTTTCAACTGCAAGAGATATCGGACGGACACTGGTGGGCAAAGTTTCAGAATCACCGCATGAAATCGTGGTGGTAATGGCATTCAGCGAAGCCGGCCGCCGCCGCCTGGAAAAAACACCTGAACATCAGGGATGGCTCAACCGGTTTGACATCCGGCGTCTCTATTTTGAACCGCCGGGCGAGGATGTGATTAAAGATATCTTCTCGCAGCAGCTTGACCTGCTTCAGGTCCCGGCAGATGCGTCTGCCATCGAAATCGGGCACAGCATACTGGAAACAGAGCGCAGGGCCCTTGGAAAGGAATATGACCATGGTCACCGGCCCAGGAAACTGGCTGAAAAGATAAAAAAGGTCTACCTTGAAAAACGATCGCACAGCCGGCAGGAGGAATCCGGTCTGGTTCTTTCGGCAAAAGATATTGAATACATGATGTATGAAATGCAGTAAAGGAGCAGACAATATGCCTTTATTTGATACAGGAGATGAGAGGCGCGGCCCGCTCACTGAAGAAGAGATCACGGTCCTGAAAAAACAGGAGCTTGAAGAAGCGGTCAAAGAGTTAAAGGAAATGGTGGGGCTTGAAAATGTCAAATCCGAATTAAACCGCCTGGTGGCGTTTGCCAATGTGGTGAATGTCAGGAAAAAAAGAAACCTGGGTACCGGCATGCTGAATCTTCATATGGTTTTTTCCGGTCCGCCCGGTACAGGAAAGACTGTGGTGGCAAGGAACCTGGGTAAAATCTTAAAATCCATAGGGCTGCTCAAGCAGGGGCATATTGTTGAGACGGATCGTTCCGGTCTGGTGGCCGCCTATGTCGGTGGAACTGCCAAACAGACAACAGAAAAAGTAAAAGAGGCGCTTGGCGGGGTGCTCTTCATTGATGAGGCGTACACGCTCCTGGGGGGTGCCAGTGACGGCATGGGACAGAAAGATTCTTTTGGCCAGGAAGCCATTGATACCCTCTTAAAGCTCATGGAGGACCACAGGGATAACCTGGTAGTGATTGTCGCCGGTTATACCAATGAGATGCGGCGGTTTGTGGACAGCAACCCGGGATTGAAATCAAGGTTTTCAAGGTTTATCGAATTTGATGCCTATCCGGCCCAAGACCTGTTTAAAATTTTCCAGCTGCTGGTTGAAAAAAATCAGTATAAAATGACCCCAAAGGCGGAAGAAGAGGCCAGAAAACATATTGAATGGTTGCGGAACAGTACATCAGACCCGAAGGAATTTGGCAATGTCAGGGAGATCCGAAGTTTTTTTGAATCGATTATTCCGGCCCAGGCTGAACGGATTTCGTGGCAGGAAGAGGATGTGAATACGGTTTCTGACGAAGTGTTGATGACCATAGAAGAACAGGATATTCTTAACGTGGTAAACAGGTATTAAACTGCCATGCAGACACTCTCCAGGCTTTGGAAAGACGGGACATACTGGCGGATCTGCCTGATCAGTGCCTTTGTTTGCGCGCTTTTAAGCATTGTCGGGTTTTATCTGAACAAACCGGCGGGCTCTCCGGCTTCAAACCCGGCCCAATCAACGGCTGCACCTTCAGCGTCAACTTCTCAGAGCCAGGCCGCATCCAATCCGGCACCTAAAAGCACATCCCCGGCCAAAACAGCCCCGGCACCTGCCCTGAAATTCAAAGCCCCGCTCAGAGAAGAATACAAGAGTGATGCCCCCATGGTTGTGTTAACCTGGGCGCTTGAGAACAAAAAATTTAACGGTACCTATGAAATCTGGGCAAAGCATGGCAGCAGTATCGGCATCCGGTTCAGCCGCTTCAAGCAGATTGCCCGGTTGGCAGAGGACAAAAACAGGTATGAGCATACATCTGTCGATTATGGCAGGGTGTACCAGTATTACGTCCTGGCCAAAGACCAGACCGGAAGTGTTAAAAGTACAAAGGTCAGGGTGGAGACACACCCGCCCCGCCTCACAGCACCGCAGCTTCGTTATCAATACAGCTTTAAAGGGCCGAAACTGATCCTTGAATGGGATAAGGTCAGCGCGTCTTTTCAAGGTAATCTGCGACTGTTCAGGGCAGATAAAGCAGGGGGCCGGGAGTTTGAATCCGTTGGCCTGTTTGATCAGGACCAGGTCCGGTTTGAAGATACCAATGTGTTCTTCGGCCAGGAATACACCTATTATCTTGAGGTTGACAGTGGTAAAGCCGGCGTAAAGAAAGCCAAGAGCAGGGTGGTTAAGATCACGTTTCCCCAGCCGTCCTACACGGTGGGCAGACTGGAGGCCAGGCCGTTTATAAAAGAGAATCAGGCAGCGGTCTCTCTTGCCTGGCCCCAGGACAGCGCTAAAATGGACCAGATATCAGGATTCACCCTTTTCCGGAGACCGGCATCAAACAAAAAAACAGATGAATTCAAAAAAGTCAGTGATTTAGGCCTGCGGTATGATGCAGTGGACCGGAACCCACTGCCCGGAACCACATATATATACAAAATCACCCCAATGCTTGTGAACAATCTGCCTGGCACGTCAGCCCAAACCCGGGTGACGCTTCCGCCGGCACCGCCGCTGAATCTGTCTGCAAAATTCGAGGCCAGCGGAAAAACCCGCCTTTCCTGGCAGTCTCCCCAGAACGGCGCAAACCCTGTTGCCGGATACCGGATTTACAGGTATCCCCGGCAATATGAGGTTGAATTCAAGGACCCGAGGTATCCAAAATACCGTCAGGAATGCTTTCAAGCAAGCACAGGGCCTGAAACCGCCTGGACAGATCCTGACCCTCTGCCGTTTTGTAAGGCATATGGGTATGCAGTGACAGCTGTGGACAGCAAACAAAATGAAAGCACGTTTGCATTTATGGACCAGGGGATTATCCGGTATCAGGTTTTTGGCCCGACAGTTATTCATCTGTCTTTTGAAGAACCCTCGGTTCTGGGAATCGAATGGCGGTCCGAACGCTCTCACTGCAGTTTTGGCTGGTATGAAATTGAGCAGTGTACAAAGTTTGGACCTGACGGGCAGGCCTGTCAGAACTGGATGCCTGTGAGCGAATGTTTCAAAAGCCAGAGAGCAAGCTGTCATATACTCAAAAACAGGCGTCAACAAGGGCCGTACCTGGTTCGCATCCGAACCGTGAATAAAAACGGTCTGCCCGGGCCCTACACAGGCATCCGATTTTTTAAAGGAACAACCCAAACAATACAATATACTGATTAAAGGAGTTTGTTATGAAACGCTATTGGTTGAGACACGCATTGATCCTGATTTTTTTCTGTTCTGCGGCATTTCCCGGCCAGGTATGGTCACAGAATACACCATCGCCCCAGGCACCGGCCCCATCGCCCCAGGCACCGGTTCCGTCAGCCCCAGCAGCACCTTCACCAGCACCGGCACCAGCGGCAGCAGTGGATGATGTCTGCGGTGAAGTCCCCTGTGATGTGACCGTTATCAGTGATCAGCAGCCTTTCAGGAATGTCCGGATTCTGTCTCTCACTGAACAGACCATCCGGTTAGGTGCAGCCCACTACCGGGCTGAGGGCCTGACCCTTGACCGAAGCATCGTTCAAAAAATTGTTTTTAACGGTGGGGATGAGGGTGCCAAAGGGATCGTCTTGAAAAACGGGCTCAATTTTAATGGGACAGTGTCACGGTTTATCAACGGGATTTTTACCATCCATATGGACGGTATTCCAGGTTCTCAGCTATCGCTCAGACTTGGGGATGTGCTGTCGATCAACTTCAGGGAGCCGGCCATGGTGTCAAGTTCCGGCGGCAGCCAGGGAAGCTGGAAATACCTGACATCCAAAAACATTCTGGAATGGACCTATGCCAACAGTGAGACATCCGTCATGGAAGAGGCTAAATTCACTTTGAATATTGAAAAAATAGCCATCGCTTCCAACCAGATTGTTCTAACGGCCAAGGCCTTTGACAAAGCCTTTGGTTACAAACATTGCGGCATCGCCTGCACCCTGGAAGATGATCTGAGAACCGAATACAAGGAAGTGGTCACACCGGTTGGGACTATTGCAAACAGCAAGGGCAGGGCCGTTTCCTTTACTTTTAAAGGCCCGTCACCTTCACCAGACGCGCAGTTTATTACCATTAAAATCAGACCCGTAGTCATTAAAGGCGACAGGTGGAAGTGCGGGAATTTTCAAAAATGGTCTGTGCTGCCTCAGTTTTCCATGGATATGCTGAAATAAACCAATACCCATGGTCATTCTCTTCATCACCCTGGTCACACTGATTGTGTCGCTGTGGCCGCTGTGGTTATGGTATTTTGCAAGGCGCTATGCCGCTTCCCTGGCCAGCGGAACCCCGTTTGTGAGTGAAGCTGAAGCAGCGGTATCCCTGGTAATCCTCGGTGTGGCCATGCTGTTGGCCGGGCTCAATGCAATGCCCCGTCAGGTCAGGTGGTGGGCGGTCCTCGGGGCCATGGTCAGCGGTTATATGGGAATCCGTGACCAGTGGACCATATGGGCAGCCAATGGGTTTTCCTTGTTTGCCAACGGCATGGACAGTTTTTTGATTTTTGTCTGTCTGCTCTGTTTTGCTTCTCCGGTCCTGGTGATTCTCCAGGATCGGGGAAAGCTCAATTTTTTCGGTGGGAAGAAGAGCCATTTTGGCAGTGCCCAATGGATGTCCATACTCAATGCCTGGAAATTGTATGGCAAAGGGGCGCTGATCTTTGGAGAAGCCTACAGCCCCAGACGATTTCCCAGGCTGGGCGGGCTGATGCCCCTGCTGCGGTGTCCGGCAGACAAAGGGCACTTGCTTACCGTGTCCGGTACCCGCGGCGGGAAAACCTCAAGCATTGCTGTCCCCAACTGCCTCAGCTGGGACGGCCCCATGGTGGTTCATGACCCGAAAGGGGAACTGGCAGCCCTCTGCAGGAAGGCACAAAAATCAAAAGACAGACCGATTATCCAGCTCAAACCGTCTGAAAACCTGGACCGCGACGGTATAAATGTCCTCGACTGGCTCAATCCTGACAGCCCCCAGGTGGTGGAGGATGTCAAGGCCGTGGCCGGCGCCTTTAACAAAGGAGAGGAACCCAGGGGGCAGAACGCCTATTTTATCAACCAGGCGCTGAACCTGATTCAGTGCTTTATCCTTGAAGTGATCTGCAGCCCGGATGTGCCGGCATCAATGAAAACCCTTTCAACAGTCCGGTCGATGATTTCCTCAGAAGAGATTATCGATATATTGAGACATATCATGGATAAAGGACCGGCGTATGCATTCGGGGCCCCCCATCAGTATGCCTCTGACCTGTATACCCTGGCCCGCGATTCAGGAAAAGTATGGGCAGATGTGAAGTCCCAGGCATCAGAAATGACGGCCTGGCTTTCAATACCGACCCTGGCCGCACTTGTGTGTGAGCAGGAAAATAAAACCGCGTCAATCAAAGAGATTGTCCAGGGCGATGCAGATCTTTTTATCAGTGTGCCGGTGAAAACCCTTTCCAGCACCCCGCAGATTTCCAGGGTAATTTTTTCAACCCTGCTGACAGCCTATTATGAATTTAATACCAACCCATTGCACAGGACCCTGTTTTTAATTGATGAAATGCCGCGGCTGGGATATATGGCAGAACTCGAAACTGCCCGGGATGTCGGCGCAGGCTACGGAATCGTGTTATGGGTCATTGTCCAGGACATGGGACAGCTTGAAAAAGCCTATGGTGAACCAGGGGTCCGCGGCTGGATGGAATCGTGTTATTTGAAGAATTTTTTCGGGATCAGTGAATTAAAAACGGCTGAAATGCTTTCCAATATGCTGGGCAAAAGCACGATCCGATATACGACCCGATCCGGTTCCACCAGCGGTGGTATAAAAGCAGTGCTCGGGGGCGGCAATACAGACTCCCAGAGTGACCAGTATAAGGAGCGCTCCCTTCTGGACCCGGCTGAACTGATGCGGTTGACATCAGATGAAAACGGCGTTCCGGACGAGCAGATTGTCTTTATCCGGAACCAGTACCCCATCCGCTGCGGCATGGCCAAATGGTATCGCAGAGCAGAATGGGAAGATCTTAAATCGTCATAAAGGAAGATCATATGGCTGAACCATGGCACCCGTTAACCATTGATGCAGAAAAAGCCTACTACAAGAATCTCCACCTAAAATATCAGCAAAAGGCAGAGGGCCTTTCTGAGAAGCTGAACACTGCCGGGGAGTTCAGACTCGAAGATGTTCAGGCCTATGTCAAAGCGAAAAAAGCAGCAGACGCCTATGGATTTATATCTGAACGCCTGGGTGACAACCATTCCGGTCACAGGGTAACCGCTGTCATTAACCTCTGGCAGGATGTCGTGAGAAAAGAAGCATCCGGCAGACTGGAAAAGGATCAAAAAAGTGGACGAGAGGTGGATGGCGAACTTGGTGCGGTGTTTGCCATGTCTGAAAACGAAATTCTCAAACAGCGCTACCGCAACTATGTTCTCGTGGCGGGGTTTGACCGGCCGGGCCAGCACGGCATAGACCAGATCTATCAGGATGCACAGGGCAATTTCCTGCTGGTGGAGGCGAAAGGCTGGAAAGAAGAAGGGGTAAGCAAAACAAAAACCAAAGGGGTCCAGATGTCCGGCCGCTGGATCAAAAACAGTCTTAAAGATCTTGAAAAGCAGAACCCTGAACTGGCTGCGCAGCTCTCAGATGCCTTGGAAGGCAGGTCCGGTGCAGTTGTGGAAGGGGTGGTCATTAACACAGACAAGGATATCAGCCAGAAAAGCAGTAGAGGCGTCGATAGAGTTCAACTGGTCAGGGATGAAAAAGTACTTCTTAAAATCACAGGTGTGGAAGACAACATTGATATCGCCGCAACTGCGGACTGGGAAACCGGGATCATTACCTACGGTCCCGGCCGTCGGCCTGAAAACGCTAATTTAGGGACGGCCTCAGCCGCTCAAAATCAAACGTATCTGCCTCTGGGTGACGATTTGTTTTACATGCCGTCAGACCCGGATTGGGCAGGAATTGAAGCACAGAAAAGTCAGGCTGTTCCCATGGAACTCAAGGACCCAAGGTCCCGGCAGGTGGATGCAGCCATCCATGATATGTCTGTTGAACGCGAGCGCCACGGCGCCATGACCTCCCGGTCAAAGATGAGCGCATATATCTACAAGCACTGGGGCCGGGCTCCCTTGACTTCTGAAGAACTGGATTATTCCATTTCAAAAGATATTGAATCGGCAGTAAAGGAAAGCATGGTCGTTTCAATGATCAAGCAGAATCAGCATGAGAAGCTGGTGGATTTTTACCAGCAGGAAAAGGACGCATTAAAATCATCCAGCTTTTCCATGTTCGGTGTGATCTGGAGTAAACCGCAGTACTATAGAAAAATGGAAACGCATATCAATAAAACGCCTCCGGCCAGGCAGATTCTAGAACAGAAAAAAGAGCTTGCCGGCCTTGGGAAGAAAAGGTCTTTTTCTCTGGACCGGTAAAAGGAGCAGTTCATGAAAAAGGGATGGCTGTCAATATTGTTTGTTCTGATGCTTTTTTTCTCCTGCGCATCTGAAAAAGAGACGTATCAGGTCCAGATGGTCCGGGACGATCGAGTGGGAGATGTCTATGAATTCATGGCAAGCGGGTGGCAACAGGTGGAGGAATTCATATATCAGGGTGAGGATGTTCTGACCGTTGAACAATCTTTGACCGCCGTTCTGAACGGGACCCGCAAAGTCCTGGCCGTTGACAGGAAACACCGCAGTGTGAGCATAGAAATCATCGTGGAAAAGTGTGAGATAGCCCGCAAAAAAGGGGATGTGTTTAAAAAAATTCTCGATCCCGGTAGCCGGGTGACTGTCCGCCGGATAAACAATGCCAGGGAATTTATCATGGACGGCAAGCCATTGCCGCAGGATGCGCGGGCAGTGTTTGATCTGCTGATTACCTTGGCTGGAGAGTCGGATGTGGACGATGATCAGGTTTTTGGCACATCAGAGCCCAGATTCGTAGGGGATCAGTGGCCCATCGACACGGCTGCATTTGTCAAAGGGCTTGGCACTGAAACGATAAATCTGCCAGGAGATACGCTTAAAGGAGAGGTCACCCTTGAAAAGATAGTTGATATCAATGGCATCAGATGCCTGGAGCTGAAAGGAAGGGTCGATGCCTCAAAGCTGTCCATCGCACAGCCAGGCGGTTTCCCATTGGAAAACGGTGTCTTTTATTTCACATTTTCCACGAAACTGCCCATGGATACATCCCTTCAGGCCTTGTTTGCAGAAAACCGTCTGGATATTGAGTTCACTGGAAAAACGACGTTAAAAGACCAGCCGGACAAGGTGCTGCCGATGCGGCGGTTTATCAGAAAGCAGTTGAGAGTTGCTCAGAAGCCGTTGGTTGAGTAGCATTGGCATTAACGCCAGGCCGCTTCATGGAAAGCTGCCCGGGACTGACAGGGAGGGGGCAGGGACGGCCTGTCTCAGCATGGCGTATCCAGTACCCTGCGGATGGTCTTGGCCAGTTCCTCTTTCGAGATCGGTTTGTAAACAAAGGCATTGATGCCGATTTTGGAAGCATCTTCTTCTGACATGGTTTTGCTGTAACCGGTGCAAAGGATAACCGGTATGTCCGGCCGGACAGCCATTACCTGCTCCGCGAGCTGATCACCGGTCATTCCCGGCATGGTCATATCTGTTATGATCAGGTCCACATCCATGGGCGAGGAACTGAACCATTCAAACGCCTCCACACTGCTCTCTTTTGTGGTGACCGTATAACCAAGTTGTTCCAGCATCCGGCTGCCCATCTTGGAGATGGAGGGCTCATCATCCACAAAAAGAATCCGTTCGTTCCCTCTTGGCAGGTCAGCGGATTTAAAAAGCTTGTGGGCTTTTCGCTTTTTCGTGATCGGCAGCAGGATGTTAAACGTTGTTTTCTGATCAGGTATGCTCTGGACACTGATATTCCCGCCATAGCTTTCCACAATGCCGTGAACCACGGCAAGTCCCATGCCGGTCCCTTCGCCCGGGCCCTTGGTGGTAAAATAAGGCTCAAATATCACATCAAGGATATGGGCGGGTATACCGACCCCGGTGTCGGATATTTCAATGCATAAATAGTCTCCGTCTGCCAGGTCTGCCTGGTTTTCAGGGGTATTCTTGTCAATAACCACATCTGTGAGCGACACACTTAAGATACCGCCGTTTTTTTCCATGGCCTGGGCTGCATTGGTGCAGAGGTTCATCAGGATCTGGTGGACATGGCTCACCGCCCCCATGATCAGCGAGTCACTCCGGATGTCGGAATCAACCGTGATCGTGGCAGGGATGGAAGCACTGATGAATTTGAGGACCTCTTTTGCAATGGTGTCCACCTGGATCGGTTTGACCTCTTCATCAGATTTTCTGGCAAAGGTTAAAATCTGGCGGACAAGGTCCTTGGCCCGCATGCCGGCGGTACGGACTTCCTGGAGATCTTCCTCAAGCTCAGATCCTTTCTGGGCATTGCCCAGGGCCAGCTCTGTAAATCCGATGATCGATGAAAGAATGTTGTTGAAATCATGGGCAATACCGCCGGCCAGGGTGCCAATGGATTCCATTTTCTGAGCCTGGGCCAGTTTTGCCTGGAGCTGTATTTTTTCGGTCACATCCTCTCCGGACGCAAGCACGCCGGTGATGGTGCCGGATTCATCTTTGATAAAGGTGTTGTGCCAGGCAATTTGTTTCAGTTTTCCTGTTTTGGAAAGAACCGCATTTTCATAGTATTCCACCAGGTGTTTATCACCGACAAGCAACTGCTGATAGACATGTTGGACGTCGGACCGGATCTCTTCCGGGATAAAATGATCGAACCAGTTAAGGCCCATGATCTCTTCGGTCGATATTTCAAGCACCTGGCAGGCTTTTTTGTTGGCAATGGTGATCCTGCCCTGGAGATCGAGGCCGATGAAGATAACACCGGCAAGGTTGAGGTAACGCTCGGCCCGTTCTTTCTGTCGCAGGATCTCGAGTTCATGGATTTTTTGTTCTGTGGCATCCTGGAACACCAGAACCACCCCGATCCGGTCGCCGGAATCCATAACAATCGGGGCACCGCTGTCTTTGATCGGGATTTCGCGGCCGTCCCTGGCGATCAGCATGGTATGATTGGCCAGCCCCACGATCTGCCCGGTCTCAAGAACTTTATTCACCGGGTTCTCGCAGGGGATCCGG
>CAZLNA010000028.1:0-11877 GCA_964560485.1 uncultured Desulfobacula sp.
TCCTCTTCGCCAACTGATCAAACAAAACCGAACTATAGAAAGATTATATCTGAACAAGATGAGGAGGCCGGACCGGATTTAAAGCGCTGGATCAGCTGTGTTGGCGTTTCAACCACAAACACACGCACCCACTATCCCGACTGGACATAACTTGACTATAGGGATTTGATGAAAGGTTACCGGACATAATCTAACCACAGGCAGGACCGGTTAAGACCCTGCCGTGTCAATAGATATCTTTTTGATGATGCCACTGCCTTATTTGACGTCAATTACCAGCCGATGTCACAATTAAAATATTCTGTCAAATGGAAAAACAGATTGTGCTTGACAAAACCATGTGCCTGTCCTAATTGAGTCACAGTTAACATTACGGCGACAATGTTACAAATAGTACTGCGCACGAATGGTTCTGCGCAGTTGGTTTTTCAATTGATGCGATACAGGGGGACGGGTATGAGTGTATTGGAAAAACGGTTTGGAACAGTTGCTGTGGAAAACATGCTGATTACCAAAGAGCAGCTTCAGGAAGCGTTAAAGATTCAGGTGGATGATGACATTGACGGCAGAGAACATCGGCTTGTCGGCTCGATCCTTGAGGATCTGGGATATATGGCAAAAGCAGATGTCAATAAAATTCTGATCCACCTGGAAGGCCGCCAGAACCTTTAAGCATTACAATAAATTTTGTTTTCAGCCATCCAACGGCCTCTGCTGAAAAGGCAGGGGCTGAAATTTCTGATAATAAAGCGCTTCACCTGATCAGGGGAAGCGCTTTTGCTGTTTTAAAATCATTTGCCTTCATATATCTGCAAATGGTATTCAATAAAGGCGTCATCTTTTGTTAACCCGGAATTTCTGCAGCCATTGGCAGATTAAGAGTCCTGACCCATGGAATGTTACATTATCCCTCACCAGGATCAATTTATCATTTACCGCCCGCTGCTTCGGACCGCTTTTATTGCAAACGCAGCAATGGTTAACCTGATATCACAGATTCAGGACAGTGGGTTCAAAGCGGTGAGCGCCACAGAAAACGAGGCGGCTGCATTTTTAGATCATATCGGTTTTTTCGAATCTGAAAAACCGTTTGACGAATCTGGCAAAAATAATCCTGACACCTTTTCCCCTGCCACTGTCATCCTTTTTCTGACCAATGCATGTAATTTTAAATGTATCTATTGTTATGCCTCTGCAGGCGAACCTCACAGGTCTGTCCAGCGGATGGATCCTGATATTGGGAGAGCAGCAATAGACCAGGCCTGCATGAATGCACAAAAGATGGGGCAGGATCATTTTCTGCTCGGGTTTCACGGCGGCGGCGAGCCCACCCTTGCCTGGCAGCAGCTCACGACTTTGGTTGAATATGCCCGGCAGCAGGAACTGCCCTGTCAGGTTCAGCTCACCACGAACGGCTTCTGGAGCCGCACTCAAAGAGAGTGGGCCATATCGCATATTGATGAAATCAGCCTTTCATTTGACGGGATGCCGTCCCTGCAGAACAGGCAGAGACCCCTGGCAGACGGCAGGGGAAGCTACACAGCAGTGATGGAAACCATCCAGGAACTCGACCGGCTGGAACGGCCATACGGTATCCGGGTAACCGTGACAGAAGACGGTATGGATCAGCTTGCTGAAAACATCACCTTTCTTTGTGCCAACACCCATTGCAACACCTTTCAGGTGGAACCGGCCTTTAAACAGGGACGTGCACTGGTGTCCCAGACAGCGGTTAAAAAAAATAATGCCTTTGCCAGGGCCTTTCTCCACGCCTGGGAAATCGCAGACGCACACGACAGGCATATCTATTATTCAGGTGCACGGCCGTGGCTGATTACTGACCAGTTCTGCCAGGCGCCTGAAAGTGCCTTGATTGTGGGTCCGGATGGATTTTTAACCGCCTGTTATGAAATCTGCAGCAAAGACCATGAACTGGCGCCCCAGTTTTTTCAGGGTGACCTGATGTCCGACGGCACCATGACCCTTTTATATGACCAGAGGCAGGAACTGCTTGAAAAAATCGCCCAGCGCAGAGAAAGCTGCAGGGATTGTTTTTGTTTCTGGCACTGTGCCGGGGACTGTCCTTCCAAAACAATGTCCGCGGGCAGGGAGGGTCATCTGGAATACAAAGCCCGGTGTGATCTGAACCGCGAGATCACCAAGGGGCTGATTCTCAGATATATTGAAAAAGGGGACGGGTTGTGGCAGGAAGACAGATTGATTGCGCCAGGCGCCATGAGCTGTGAGCCCACTGGAGAAAACAATAAATGACGAACCAGAAGAAAAAATCTGGCAGACAGATTTCCAGACGCAGGTTTTTCAAGCGCTTTCTGACTGAAGCGGCAACCAGTGTTGCTGAAAAAGAAGGCGGACAGCAGATGTTGATATCCGATATTTCAGGCCTGCCTGACCCGGTTATTTTGAAAATGGAACCAGTGGTTCAGGAAACCAATAATTTTTGTATATACAATGATGCCTTGTGGGAAACCCCGCCAGCGCCTGAACCGGATATTGAGGTCACTCGGTTCACCAGGGTCCAGCAGTTCATCATCGCCTTGTTTGACGGCTGTAACACGATTGAATCAATCTCCAACCGTACTGCTGAAAAATTTCAATTAGACCAGGCAGGGGCCCGAGAAGAGGTTGTGACGTTTTTTATGTATTTAACCCAATTTGCGGTCTGTTTTCCGGCACGACCGAATGATGCCTATGAATCAGGAGAAAATTAGTGACACCTCCGATCTATAGTCTCCCTGTGGGTAAAGAGAGACTGCTGGTATCTCCTTTACAGCAGATTTCAGCCCTGCTCAATCAAGAGGCGCTTAAGATCGTGACCCGGGGACTTAAGGCAGAAGGCTGGGAGGATTTAAATAACAATGACCTCGACGCCATTGCTGCTCTGCTGAGAGAGACGCCGGCGGATCCGCCTGAGACCTGCACAGGAGGTCTTGAACCTGCATTCTTAGGCCTTATTCCTACCCGCTCCTGTAATATGTCCTGCGGATACTGCGATTTTGGTTCAGACCGGGCGTCTGAAAAACAGATGCCGCTGTCCATGGCTGTGGATGCGGTGGACTGGATGGCAAAGACTGTCCAGGCATCAGGAGGCAGTCATCTGGAAATTCATTTTTTCGGTGGTGAGCCGCTGGTGGCCCTTGAGGTGGTTGAAGCTGCAGTTCACCGGGCCCGCATGAAGGCAGATGAATTGGATCTGGATCTTCATCTGGAGGTTTCCACCAACGGGTATATGGATGATTTGACCGCCCGGTTTGTGGGTGATCATTTTGATGCTGTGGTGGTCTCAATAGACGGGTTTGAGCAGGACCATGACCGGAACCGGCCAAAGAATCAGCGCAAGGGCAGTTTTAAACGGGTCATTAAAACCATTGAGCAATTGGCAGACTCTTCCACCCAGCTATGTCTTCGCTGTTGTGTGACCGACCAGAGTGTTCAAAAGATGAATGAAATCACCCATTGGTTCTGTGACGCGTTTCAACCGTCTGTGATCAATTTCGAGACCGTATCCGCCAATCCAAAATCAGAGGCAAACCAGCTTCTGCCGCCAGATCCCTATGAATTTGTCCGGAACTGCATTTTATCGGTCAGAATCGCACAGGGCTATGGCATTCCCCTGGTTTATGCGTCAGCCGCAGCAGGTTCGCCAAGGACCACCTTTTGCCCTGTGGGCCGGGATACCCTGATTGTCACGCCGGATGGCCGGGTGAACGAGTGTTATCTCATGGAAGACGACTGGGTTTCCAGGGGAATGGATATGGCAGTGGGTGAATACAGCAGTCAGAAAGAACTCTTGATTGACATGAAGGCGGTCCGCAGGTTAAGGGATATGGTAAAGCATAAACCCGGATGCGGGCAGTGCTTTTGCCGGTGGAGCTGCGCCGGGGGCTGTCATGTCAAACATGATGTTTCCATTTTTCCAATGCAGTATGATGATTTCTGTATTCAGACCCGGCTTTTGACAGCAGGCCTTGCACTCGATGAAATGGGCCTCGAGGCGGTGACTGACGACCTTATGGACTGCAGGGAAAAAATGACGTCGCTGGCTTTGAACCCGGCGGACCTGCTGACCTGATCGAATGGAAAGGCAGCAGGATCGGACTGGAACCACTTGAAAACCAAAAACAAAGAATTGATTAAACAAGAACCCGGGCAACAGGCAAAGGAAGACCAGATGAGCGATCAAAAGAAAAATGACCGTTTAAAGACGGTTGACCAGGAAACAGGGGACAGACCAAAGGTTTACGGGGTTGTATCTAAAAAAGGAGAGTCAACACTGACCCGCAGGACGTTTATCGGCGGACTTGGGGCCGGTCTTCTGACAACAACTGCTATCGGCTGCGGCAGTAAACGGCCGAGATATACCTCGAGCAGGTCATGCTATAATGCACTGGCACACCTGAACAATATTCACACCGTTGCTTTCAGCCCGGACGGCACCCGGCTGGTTTCCGGCAGTATGGACGCCACTATTAAATTGTGGCAGGTGCCTGGCGGAAATCTTGCAGGTACGATCAAAGAAAAAAATCCCGTGTTGTCGGTTGCTTTCAGTCCCGACGGAACGCTGCTGGCCTCAGCACAGTCGGACCGCACCCTGACCCTGAGAAAGCGTGAGGACCATTCCATTGTAAAAACAATTGCAGAGCATAAACGCCTGGCAGCACCGGTGGTGTTCAGCCCGGATGGTAGAATTCTCGCAGCAGTGGACAAAAACCTGATCCGGTTGTGGCAGGTGCCGGAGATGACACCTGCCGGGACCCTTGAGCTGGCCACGAAAGAATTTGTCTCAGGTATCGCTTTCAGCCCTGACGGCAAATGGCTGGCCTCTTCAGATGTTATTTCCCTTAAAATATGGGATCTTCGTGAAAAACGCCGGATCAAAACGCTGACCGATCACAAGGGGTCTGTCTATTCTGTGGCGTTCAGCCCGGATGGCAAGTTTCTGGCTTCCGGGGGCAGGGATCAGTCTCTCCGTCTCTGGAAAATGCCTGACGCCACTTTGCACAAAACCCTGACCGGCTATCTGGGATCAGTTGAGGCAATAGCTTTCAGCCCGGACGGAGAAATAGTGGCTGGAGCAGGACGGGACAATACGGTCAGGCTCTGGTCCGTACCCAAAGGGAAGAACCTGAAAAATCTGCGGGGGCATTCACGCTCGGTTTTTGCTGTGGCGTTCAGCCCGGATGGCAAATGGCTGGCCTCTGCAGGGGATGATAAAACTATCAAGCTCTGGCAGATGCCGGATGGGAAATCAAGTTTCTGCCTGACCGATCCCAGTGTCAATGAGAAAAGGGATGTCCGCAAACTCAAGCAGATGGGCCAGACGACCTTTACCCTGCCATGCGGCAGCCCGATCCCGGCAGGGGCCACCTGTATCTGTGACTGTATATCCACTTCCCGCAGCTACCACGGTACCCGCACGGTCTGTATCTGCAATACCATTACCGTGCCGGTATCAACACCGGTTCCGGCCGGTACGGTCTGTACCTGCAACACGGTCTCTGTGGGGCTGACCCGGCCGAAAAGAGGACACAAGCGGCGCTGGTCCGGCTCGACATGTACCTGCAACACGGTCTGCACCTGCAACACGGTCTGCTCCTGCGTGGGCAATGTGACCCGCCGCGGCGGCGGTCATTACTGGCGTCCGAATTAAGCCCGGGTACTGCAGGTGATGGTGAAGATACGCTGCGCACCGCATATGACATGGGCTGTGGAAAAAAACTCGGTATTCCTCTTTGAACCGGTAGAGAAAACCTCACTTTGCCTGGCCTACCCCGAGGCGCTGGTCTGGGATATGATTTCCAGGGAACGGCCGTTGGACAGTATCTGCCGCGTTTTTAAGCGAGTCTCAGGAATGGATGGGCAGGATTCGGATGAATTTTTGAACGCCCTGTTCAACGAGTGGGTACTCAAAGGAATTGTGGTCCGGCAGCATGGCTAATATTTCCATCACCACCGAGTGCAACCGCAGCTGTTCTTATTGTTTTTCTTTTGGCAGACGAACCGGCCTTTCAGAGACACCCGCCCATATGTCACTGGATATTTATCGCCGGATCCTAAGTTCTCTTGGTGCTTCCGGTGTTGACGAGATCCGTCTTCTGGGCGGTGAACCCTCCCTGCATCCGGAATTTGCAGAATTCGTAGATCTGGCCCTTGATCAGGGGTTTGGCGTGGTTATTTTTTCAAACGGCTTTATAAGCGAAGACTATCTATGTTTTCTTCAAACCCGGCACCAAAGCAGGATAAGCCTTTTGATCAATACCCTGGTTCCCGGCAGAGATGACGAAAAGGCCATACTTGAACAGAATGCGTCTCTCATGCGGCTGGGTTCCATGGCAGGCCTGGGGATCAACCTTTTTTCGCCCGGTATTGATCCTGGCTTCCTGATTCAAAGGGTGGATGAACTCGGTGTGAGCCGGACAGTCCGGATCGGCCTGGCCCATCCCTGTCTTGAAAAAAACAACCGATTTCTCCATCCCAGGCACTATCCAATGGTGGGAAGGCGTCTAATCGATTTTTTTGAGGCATCTGACGCAGCAGGGATTCAGGTGGATCTTGACTGCGGGTTTGTGCCCTGCATGTTTCCGGAACAGGACCGGGAGAGGATACTCGACGGTTTCCCGGATATTGGTCGACGCTGCAATCCCATTCTTGATTTCCTGCCGGATCAAACCGTGGTTTCCTGTTTTCCACTTTCAAAGATTCAGAAAACAGCGGTGACCGTGCAAAGCCGGGAACAAACACTTCGAAAGGATTTCAGCCGTGTGTTTGAAACATTTCATGGCCTTGGGATATATCCGGGTTGCAGCCTTTGCAAATATAAACGTTCAGGCGAATGCACCGGAGGATGTCTGGCCGCATCCCTGAACCGGCTGCGGCCCATACCGGTTTATCATTATATGAAAGGCGGTCCTTGCAATATTCAGGTGCCTGTTGAATCAAATGCAGACAGACGGTTTATCGGCCCAGGACCTGATACAACAGAACCGGATCAAAAAAAGGTTTCAGATAAAAAATGGTGTCTGCCCTATGTGGACCAGCCCATGGAATTCTGGGAAGAGATCGCGCATTCCTTTGGTCCTGATATCAGCGAGATCTACTTTCCGCTGCCCGGCTTTTCAGACTCAGGACGACCGTTACAGGCGACAGACCATCTAACACAATTCCTGACCAATAGCGGTCTGACCGGTGCTGCACTTGTCAACCCGGTTCTGCTCAGTCAGCCGGTGGGAAAGGTGGCAGGATCTGTGATCGGTGCCCTTGAACGTTTGCATCAAACCTATGGCATTTCCCGGGTGACGGTCTCAGATCTGATGCTTGCCCAGCAGATAAAAGAGGCTATGCCGGAGATGGTCATCACCGGTTCAGTTCTTATGGAGATTGCTTCGCCTATTCAGGCCAAGATGGTCTCAGATATCTGTCAGACCCTGGTGCCGGCCTCCGGCATCATGCGCGATGTCAAGGCGCTGAAAGCATTAAAAAAAGCGTTTTGTGGGAAAATCCGGCTTATGGTGAACGAAGCCTGCCTTCCGGGTTGTCCGTTCCGGGTACAGCATTTTTATGAGATGGGGGTTCTACAGCACGCTGCACCGGCTTCTCTTTGTGAAAAAACATTGTCTGCCCATCCCTGGATGCGCCTTACCGGTGCCTTTGTTCTGCCCCAGCATCTTTATATGTTTGACAGCCTCTATGATGAATTAAAGATTGCCGGGCGGGCAACGCTTCAAAAACCGGAAGATTATATCCGGGTGGTGGATGCCTATATCAACAGAAAACCGCTTGCCCCGGATCAGATCGGCGGCGGCCCGGCATCTGTTCAGGTCCCCGTTGAAATTGAGGATTCTTTTTATAAAAAAACCTTGACCTGTAGTCATCACTGCCACGACTGCGATCTGTGCCGGCAATACTACAAAAAAAAACGGCTGCCAGATGATCATCAGCCTTTTGAAACCGGTTTTAAAAAAATACATCCGGATCTGCCGGTATTTCATATTCAGTCAAAGGGGCGAAACTACCTTTATGCATCATCAGGCCGGGCCGTGCCAGTGGCTGGCCCGGATGTAAAAGCGATTGAAAACAGGTTTAGAACGGTCAGGCCGCAAAGGGGCCTCAGCACAGAAGGGACGGTTGCTGCCGCTAAAATGATCCGACAGGCGAAAAAGGCAGAGCAGATGCACCATGACTGGCTCTCCAGTCCGTTTGAACCCGAATGTCTGACCGTATCGCCAGGAAACCAATGCAATCTTTCGTGCGGTTATTGCTACTCAAAAAAAAGAATAACCCGTCTTTCCGGAGAAAAAATTGTGTTCGCCAGTGAAACCGCCCTGAAAGCTGCGTCAGAAAGGGTGGCCAGGTGCTGCGCAAAAAAAAATCTTCCCTTTCACCTGGTGCTTCACGGCGGGGGAGAGCCTGCCTTGAACCTGGACCGCGTCCGGCAATGGGTGCGCCTCACACAGGATGTGGCAGATGAGTATGGTATCGGATGGTTCAGTTATCTTGCCACCAACGGGGTGATGGCTGAACAGACCGCAGCCTGGCTGGCGGAAAATATCACGCACATCGGAATATCGTGCGACGGCCCCCCTCAGATCCAGGATGTTCAGCGGCCGTTGAAAAATGGCAAACCATCTTCCGGAGCGGTTGAGCAGACTGCCCGGATATTTCAATCATATGCCAGGTCTCTGGACATACGGTCTACGATCACCCGGAAAAGCATGACAGATCAGGCAGAGATTGTCTCATACCTGGCCGGCGAACTGGGCGCAGATACGATCCGGTTTGAGCCGGTCTACTGCGCTGAACCAGCCAATGGGTTAGGGTTTCAACCGTCAGATGCAGACCTTTTTATAAACCATTTCCTGGCGGCCCAGCAGAGGGCGGATCAGTTGGGAGTGACCCTTTCCTTTGCCGGTATACAGGTCAATGAAATTCACGGGCCGTATTGCGATGTGCTCAGACATGTGCTGCGCCTTACCCCTGAGGGCACGGCAGCAAACTGTTTTCTTGACGGCAGGCTCCGGGCACCTGAATCCTTTTTCCGGATTGGAAAGCTTGATTCTGGATCAAAGGGCTTTGTGGTGGATCACCACAAGGCTGAAATGCTTAAACAGAGAGTCGGCCTGATAAATGGAGCCTGCAAAGACTGTATTAACCAGTATCACTGCAGTTTTGGCTGTCCGGACAAATGCTTGTTTTTCCCCGGGGCAGATCAAACCCCCCTGGGCTCATTTCGATGCAGGGTGTTCCAGCAACTGGCCATTCATACCCTGACAGAGGAGGCACGGCAAACCCAGGATAAGCCTGCGCCGGGCCTCAGTTCTTCAGATCCCATCCTCTCCTTGCTCGATCAAATCCCGGCCTCGGTTGACCTGGATACTATTCTTGACCAATATGGCAGAGCCAAAGAGAACTGTGATTTCAGGACACACACCATGCCCCCGCCCCCCTGGGAGCAGAACGGGTTTGACGATCCGGGGCCGTCAGCACTGGCCGAGGCAAGGTCACTGGCAGCCCGGAAAAATGAAAGCGATCCCATGTCCATTTATATCCACATCCCGTTCTGCCATCAGACATGCGGATTCTGTGATTGTTATTCGTTTTATTTCAGAAAGCAGTCTGCTGAGCAGGAAAATCGATTTGTCAATGCCCTGGTGAATGAGATACGCTTCTGGGCAGGACAGGGGAAACTCGGACAGCGGCCGGTGACCACCATTCACTTTGGCGGAGGCACACCCAACTGCCTGTCTGTCAGTCATTTTGAAAAAATTCTGCAGGAATGTCACATCGGATTTAATCTTTCATCACAGACAGAACTGGCGATTGAAACCACGGCCGGCCGGATGGGACGGAATGGACTGGCTGCTTTAAAGAACTGGGGTTTTTCAAGAATCCATGTGGGGGTCCAGACACTGGATGATCCGATGAGAAAGACGCTTGGCCGAAGGACAGAGGCGGCAGATGTGATAAAACGGATCAACAATGCCCTGGACATGGGATTTGTGACCAGTGTTGATCTGTTATACGGCCTGCCCGGGCAGACCCTTCCTGACTGGGCCAGGACTCTGGAGGAACTTATGGAGAATCAGGTATCCGGGTTTTCCTTATATCAATTGAATGAATCCCGGCGTAATAAATTCTTTCTTTCCAAGCTGGGAACGCTTAAAAATAAAGGCATTTATGATTATCTCATGTTGCAGACGGCTGATCAGATGCTGCTGAAAAACGGATATATCAAAAACTATTACAACCATTATGCCGGATGTGAGGATGAAAATTTATATTTTACCTATCCCCAGCGCGGAGAAGATCTCCTGGCCATGGGGCCTTCTGCCGACGGTGTTTTTGATACCTATATCTATCGTCATGGCAGTTATGGCCACTACATGAAAGGTGCCGGGAAAAATCGCGTTTCCCTTGAAGGGGGAATGGTGCTGCCCCAGGTTGACCGGATGGCAGCTCCGGCAGCACTGGCACTTTTAAAAGGCGCCCTGACTCAAAGAACAGTGGCACAGCTAGATATCGGCCGGCTTGTGAAATCCTGGATGGACAGCCGGTGTCTTGAAGAAATGCCAGAGGAATACCGCCTTACAGCAAACGGCACCTGGTTTGTTCACCAAATGCTTGAACAGGTAAAAGGTGAAATGTCCTCCAGGCTTAAACATGCCTGAGGTGTTGTCGTCCTGCTCAATGGGGTTCTGATTATTGCAGCGCATCTTCTCATCAGGCATCTGCCAGGCGCCTGTCATACATGGAGCCGACCCCGTATTCGTCTCTGCGCATGAACCGTTCCAGGGAAGGGCCGGTCAGCTGCATCTCCGGATTGCTTTTAAGGACATCCTGGGCAATTCGCATTTCCTTGGTGCACCCGGTGGAATAGGTTGAATCTTTGCCGATCCATTCCGGGGGTACCTTTTCCTTGAGCAGGGCAAAGCTCTGGGCAATATCATCTGTGGTCTGGAAGCGCCAGAGATCAATCAGGGTGCTTCGCTGGACGATTTCCCACATATACATCAAGTCGTCGGCATCCATGCCCGGTTCGTAATATCTCGACGGGTTGATGATGAAAAGGTTGGCAGAACGACTTTTCAAATGTTCGATAAAGGTGGTCATGATCTTTTTGGCCACATCAATTTTTCCAGGGATGGAACCGATGATGCCGGAATAGAACATGACGGTCATACCGTCTGCTTTTGCATTTTTCATTTCTTTGATGATACTGCCGGCCTTTTCTTCGAGCTGGCCGTGGGAGAATTTGATCACGTCCGGGTGACGGGGTTTGCAGGTGATATTGAGTGTCTGGTGTTCAGCACTGATATTGATAATGGTCTGGGTGAAACGGAAGTGGGAATCGATCAGGCGCTGCCGTTGTCCTGACCCTCGCGAGATAACACAGTCGACCTCTTTAAAAATTCTGGAAAAGGTGGTGGATACCAGCAGAAGGTTGAGCTCTTCCCATGTCCCGTCAGACATGACATAGAGGTTCTGATCCTTTTTGAGCAGTTCCACCAGGCTGTTTTTGCTGATGGTTTTGTCATGAATAAAATGCGCCTGGTCGAGGGCTTTGGTCAAAACCGGATCGGTCCGGGTGTCAGCCAGGCAGACTTTTCTGAAACTCGGAGCCTCTTTGACCGCAAGGATGACCAAATGGCCCAGTTCAGTCAGGAAGCGGATAATGGCCAGGTCTGCCACCACCTCACCGGATTTGTCTGCCAGCCAGAGAATTTTTTTCTTTCTGTTTTTTACCAGCTCGAGGAGGGCATCCATCCCGTTCCCCTGAACAGGGGTTTTAAAAATGGTCTTTATGGTGGCCGGTTCTGTCTGGCTCGGGCTGTCGGGTGTCCAGAGCCGGTCATGGGCCAGGAG
>CAZLNA010000029.1:0-11863 GCA_964560485.1 uncultured Desulfobacula sp.
GTGATAAAACAGATCAGCCCTTCATCCCTGCAGATCAAAAGGAAATCATGCATTTTCTTCTGGGTATAGGGGTCGCCAATCTGAACATGACCGGCCGGTGTATTTTCAGAGAAACTTTCACTCGAGGCAGTGACCCCATGGATCCCGTCCTTTCCAACCCGTCCCCCGCTCATGATGATCAGGTCGCCTGGCGCGGTTTTTTTCTCGTGAGACGGGGCATTGTTGACTGTATTGGGCATTATTCCCAGTGCCGTAACAAAAACAAGGCTTTTTCCCATATAGCCGGACTCAAAAAGGGTCTGACCAAATGTGGTGGGCACACCGCTTTTATTGCCGCCGTCTTTGACGCCTTCGATAATTCCGTCAAGCAGGCGCCTGGGATGAAGCGGCGGTTTCAAGGGCCCTGCATAATTGATGTCACCCACGCAGAAACCAAAACTGCCCATGAAGAGTTTTGATCCAAGCCCGGTTCCCATGGGATCCCGGTATACGCCGACAATTCCTGTTATAGCGCCGCCGTAGGCCTCCATATTGGACGGCGAATTATGGGTTTCGCCGGTGACCACATAATTAGTCTGCTCATCAAACCGGCCCACACCAGCGTTGTCCCAGAGCACCGACACCACCCATTCCTTTTCTTCCTTCAAACGGAGAGTGGGCTCCTTGATATAGGTTTTAAACAGATTGTTTTCAATCACCACCTCTCCTGTGGCAGCGTCTTCATACCTGAAAATACCCTGGAATGTGTTGTGGTTGCAGTGATCGCTTCTGGCCTGGGAAATATATTCGAGTTCTAGATCAGTGGGCGCTGACAATCCCACCGTTTTTCGCGACTGCATGATGGTCGGATCGAGAAAATATTCCCTGATAACCGGTATATCCCTGGGATTGAGCGCCAGATTGCGTTCATCTGAAATCTGAGCCAGCTGTTCATCCGAATCAATGGCTATGGTTTCAAAACAGGGGGTGTGATCAAGGACGACTTTTGGCGGTTTGATATCCGGCCCTTTATCCGCATTCCATTCATCTGCTGAAAACACCTTGAACTGCTGGATGATACTGTTGGATAAAATTTCAGATGCAATTTTTTCCACGGCCTCCCGGGTCAGGTCTGCGCCTTTGAGGCAGTACCGTTTGGACGTGTAGATCCCTTCATCCGGACCAAAAGTTTTGCCTAAATGGTCTTTAACCGCCTCCATGGCCGTATCCCCCGGATTATCCTTGACACCGGGCCGGTACCCGATCCAAATACACCAGTCAAAGTCGATATCCAGCGGTTTCAGGCTTGACACCTGTGTCACAGGATTGGTAAAAATCTCATTTTTGGCTTTTTCAAGCTGGGCATCATCCATATCCGATGCCAGGGTCACGATATGAATACACCGGGCAGATGTCACCTCAATCCCAAAATAAGTGCCGGCCTTGTTTGCCACGGCCATGCCTTCAGCATCCTGAAGCCCGGGTTTCAGTGCAATTTCAATACTGGTAATCATTTTTTCACCCCGCTATCCGCCGTTTATCATTCTGACGATATCATTATAAAAGACAAAGACCATAAGTGCCACCAGCATGGCTGCGCCCACCTGCATCATTTTTTCCCTGACACGGTCATTCACAGCTTTACCCGTAACCGCTTCTATGCTGAAAAAAAGAAGGTGCCCCCCGTCCAGGACAGGAATGGGAAACAGATTGATAATGCCCAGGTTCACCGACAGCAGGGCAATGAACCAGGCAAAATTTTCGATTCCGGCCCTGGCCTGTTTTCCTGCCATCTGCGCAATCATCAACGGACCTGCCAGGTTATCCTTGGATACGGAACCGTCAATCATTTTTACCACAGACATCAGGGTGAGTTCCACAATGGTATAGGTATCGGTTAGGGCTTTTGAAAATGCCTCTACCGGATTATATCGTTTATGAAAGGGTTCACCAAGGCCCACAATGCCGATGATAAATTTATCAATTTCTTCGCCAAAGGCATTTTTACCTTTGGACAGCATTGGGGTAATCACCTTGCCGGACAACTGGCCGTCACGCTCAATAAGCAGTTCAAGCTTGCGTCCGTTTCCTTTCCGGATCAGGCTGGCAATATCCTCAAAAGATTCAACCGGCGTTGCATTGATCTCTTTTATGATATCTCCTGCCTTTATACCGGCCTTTTCAGCAGGCGATTTAGCGACTACTTTTCCCACCACCGGGCTGGACAGGTAAATTCCGGCAAAAAGATATAGGACAAAAAATATAAATATGGCCAGAAAAAAATTGAACACCGGGCCGGCAGCCACAATCAGGCTTCTCTGCCAGAGCTTTTTATGGGTAAAGGATAATTCCCGGTCTTCGGCAGCAAGCTCGGTATTTGGATCCTCACCCACCATTTTTACATATCCGCCCAGAGGAATGGCAGATATACAATATTCTGTGCGGCCGGATTTGCGGGTCAGAATTTTCGGGCCGAACCCCAGGGAAAAGACATCGACCCCGACCCCGCACAACCGTGCCACAATGAAATGACCGAATTCATGAATAAACACCAGAATACCGATGACAACAATAAATGCACCAAACGACTGTCCCATGCTACCTCTCTTCAGATAAGGGATTGCACGGTTTCCCGTGCCCATTGATCGGCTTCAATAATACTAGAAAGATCCGGATTGTCAATGCGCCTGTGGCCTTCCATCACCTGGGCAATGCACTTGAAGATATCGGTGAATCCGATTTGCTGATCCAGGAACGCTGATACCGCCGCTTCATTGGCTGCATTAAGCACACAGGGCATGGTTCCTTTTTGACAGCAGGCCTCATAGGCAAACAACAGGGACGGGAATTTCTTTGTATCCGGCTTTTCAAAGGTCAATGCCCCGAGCGCCCTGAAATCCGGAAACCCCATATTGATATCAAGCCGTTCCGGCTGGCTCAATGCATACGCGATGGCGCCCTTCATATCCGGCTGGCCCATCTGCGCAATGATGCTGCCGTCTTTATACCCGACCATGGAATGAACAATGCTCTGGGGGTGAACCAGGACTTCAACCTGATCCGGCGGCATGTCAAACAGGTGGACGGCTTCTATGATCTCAAGCCCCTTGTTCATCAGGGTGGCTGAGTCAATGGTGATCTTTTGACCCATATTCCAGGTCGGGTGATTCAATGCCTGTGCCAGCGTGATCCCGGAAAATTCTGCATGCGGGGTCGTGCGGAACGGGCCGCCGGAAGCAGTGAGAAAAAGCTGTGCAACGTCATCTCTGCGATTCCCTGAAAGGGACTGGAAAATAGCAGAATGTTCCGAATCCACAGGAATGATATCAACGTTTTTTTCCGCTGCCCGGGCCATGACGATTTCCCCGGCCATGACCAGGGTTTCCTTGTTTGCCAGGGCAATCTGTTTGCCCGATTCAATAGCAGCCAGTGCCGGCTGGAGCCCTGCTGAACCGACCATGGCCAGCAACGCCGTATCTGCCCCAGCGCAGGACGCCGCTTCAAGATAGCCGTCAGGACCATATACGATTTCAGGTTTGTGATCACCGGTCAACTGGCAGGAAAGTGCCAGGGCTTTTTCGTCATCCAGCACTGCCACAAGTTCCGGTTTGAATTCCATAATCTGACGTGCCAGCAGATCGATATTGTTTGCCGCTGTCAATGCAGTCACCTGAAACCGGTCCGGATGCATCCTCACGATATCAAGTGCATGGGTCCCGATGGAACCGGTGGCGCCTAAGATCGTCAGATATTTCATAGGATATATACCAGATAAACGTATAAGGCAGGGATCGCCAGAAGCAGCCCGTCAATTCGATCGAGCATACCACCGTGTCCTGGAAGGATGGAGCCGGAATCTTTGATCCGGGATGCCCGTTTCATGGCAGATTCAAACAGGTCACCCACCTGCCCGACCAGGGTCAGAATAAACGCACCCGGAACAGTCAGCAAGGCCAGGGCCAGGTCTCCGAAAAATAAGAAACAGAAGATAAAACCGGCCAGCATTCCGGCAAACACGCCACCGCATGCGCCTTCAACCGTTTTTTTCGGACTGATGGTAGGTGACAGCGGTTTTTTCCCCAGAAAGGTTCCGGTGTATAGGGCTCCTGTGTCATTGGCAAAGATGACGATAAGCAGCCACAGGACCCATAGGGTCCCGCCATCAAGATCTTTTATGAAGACCAGCAAAGATAGCGGTACCGGGATATAGACCATGCCAAGCACCTGCTTTGCAATGATATCAAATATGGCACGGTTGCTTGCAAACCGGGTCAGAACGAAAATAGACAACGCCATCAGGTCCATTGCCAGGATCAGAAACATCAATCCCCATGATCCCAGGCTGGCTGATGCGACCAGGGCAAGTGAACAAATATACGAAATTGCCTTGATGGTTTTGGAGATCGGGCCGGTATCATTGCCGAAAATGATTCTCAAATATTCCTGGACACTGAAAAAGGTGACCACGCAGATCAATGCCGCCAAAAGCAGGGTACTGCCCTTGACCAGGATCCAGATTACAAGAGGCGCCAGTAGTAGCGCGGTTACCCATCTTTGGATGTGCTGCATGTCACCTTACCGAATCGTCGGTCCCTGCTCTGGAAGTCTTCTAAAATAGTGATAAACTCTTCTTCATTAAAATCCGGCCACAAGGTCTGGGAAATATATATTTCCGAATAGGCTGCCTGCCAGAGCAGAAAATTACTTAACCGGTATTCTCCGCTGGTTCGTATAATCAGGTCCGGATCAGGCATGCCTGCCGTATAAAGATGATCTGATATCAGTTTTGGAGAAATCATCTCAATAGAAACTGTTCTCTGTTTAACCTTTTCTGCAATCGATTGAATGGCTGTGGTGATCTCTTCTCTTGCCCCGTAGCTCAGGGCCAGGTTCAGCCGCATCCGGTCATTGTTCCGGGTCATTTCCATGGTGGTCCGGATTTCTGACTGGACATCCTCTGGCAGCCGGTCAATCTGACCGATGACATTCAAACGGATATTGTTTTTTTCAAAAACCGGGCGTTCTGAAACCATATATTTTTTCAACAGCGTCATGAGCGCTTTGATTTCATTTTGAGGCCTTGCCCAGTTTTCTGTTGAAAATGCGTAGAGGGTGATGGTGCCAATTCCGAGCCGGGCGGCTGTGGTCACGATCGTACGAACCGCCTGAGATCCCTGTTCATGGCCCTTGACGCGGTTCATCAGTCTTTTTTGGGCCCAGCGCCCATTGCCGTCCATAATGATGCCCACGTGGGCCGGCAGTTTTTCAGAGTCTAACCTGGCACCAATATCCGAATCAGACTTCAAGGATTTCCTTTTCTTTTCCGGCAAAAATCTGATCTAATTTTTTAATAGATTCGTCTGTGGCATCCTGGACCAGCTTCTGGCCTTTGAAACAATCATCTTCAGAAATATCGCCGTCTTTCTGGAGTTCTTTAAGCATTTCATTGGAATCCCGCCGGATGTTCCTGACAGCCACTTTATAGTCTTCACAGGTCTTTGCCACGCTTTTAACGATTTCTTTTCGTCTTTCTTCCGTGAGCGGCGGGATAGCAATCCGAATCAATTTGCCGTCATTGGACGGTGTTAACCCGAGATTGGCTTTCATAATCGCCTTTTCCACCTCTCCGATCACGCTGACATCCCAGGGTTTTACCGTAATCAGCCGGCTCTCCGGCACGGAAACCGTCGCCATCTGCGGCAGGGGCGTCTGGCTGCCGTAATAATCCACCATCACGCTGTCAAGCATGGACTGGGAGGCTCTGCCTGTACGGACCTTTGACATCTCTTTTTCAAACGCCTGTTCAGATTTTCCCATTCTTTCCCTGGTTTCCTGGAGTACGTCATCAATCATGGCAACTCATCCTCTCGTAGATTATCAGGTCAGCGACCCTTTGGCTAATTATTGTATATCCGGGTACCCAGTTTCTGGCCAAGGACCGCGTTCAGGATATTATCCTCCTGGTGCAGATCAAGCACCTGCAGCGGCAGATCGTGTTCCATGGCAAGAGATATGGCTGTCATATCCATCACATGGAGCTGTCTTTCAATGACGTTCATATAGGACAATTCGTCAAATTTTACCGCATCAGAGTGCGCATTAGGGTCTTTGTCATAGACCCCGTCCACCTGGGTGGCTTTAAAAAGGATCTGGGCTTTTGTCTCATGTGCACGCAGCACAGCAGCCGTATCTGTAGTGAAATATGGATTCCCCGTACCTGCTGCAAAAATGACCACTCGCCCTTTTTCCAGATGGCGGATGGCTTTCCTGCGGATAAAAGGTTCAGCAATCCGATCCATGGGGATGGCAGACTGAACCCTTGTGGGAACATCCAGTTTTTCCAGAGCATCACACAGGGCAAGGCTGTTAATCACAGTAGCCAGCATCCCCATATTATCCGCTGATGTCCGGTCCATTCCGGCAGAACTTCCGGCAACGCCCCTGAAGATGTTGCCGCCGCCCACCACAATGGAAATCTGGACGTTGGCCTGATAAACCTTGGCAATTTCGTGTGCCACATAATTTATCATTTCAGGGGTAATGCCGAAGCCCTGATTTCCCATCAGGGCTTCGCCACTCAACTTGATTAACACCCGATCAAACTCCGGCGTCTGGCTCAAGGCTTATTCTCCTA
Organism: uncultured Desulfobacula sp.; assembly: GCA_964560485.1. GTDB lineage: Bacteria > Desulfobacterota > Desulfobacteria > Desulfobacterales > Desulfobacteraceae > Desulfobacula. The sequence goes on from CAZLNA010000029.1 coordinate 6,614, forward strand.
TCTGAAAACGTGCAAATCTTTTGATCTGGATATTTTCACCGATCTTACCGATGGTTTCCTTGAGCAGCTCGGCAATACTCATCTGAGGATCTTTGACATACTGCTGGCTCATCAGGCAGACCTCTTTGTAAAATTTTTCGACCTTGCCGTCGACAATTTTATCAATGATGTTCTCAGGTTTTCCCTCTTCGATCATCTGGGCCTTGTAGATATCACGTTCTTTTTCAATAATTGCCGGATCCACGTCTTCAGGGTTCAGGCCTGCCGGGTCCGCTGCTGCGATGTGCATGGCAATGTTTTTGGCAAATGCCTGGAAATCATCTGTTTTTGCGACAAAGTCAGACTCGCAGTTCACTTCCAGAAGAACGCCAAGTTTGGCACCGGTATGGATGTAGGAATAAATAATTCCTTCTGATGTGGAACGACCGGCCCTTTTGGCAGCCTTTGCAAGGCCTTTCTTTCGTAAAAGCTCAATCGCCTTTTCCATATCACCGTCAGCTTCGGCCAGCACCTTTTTACAATCCATGATGCCTGAACCAGTCGCCTGGCGAAGTTCTTTTACCATTTCTGCAGATATTTGCGCCATTTTCGTATGCTCCTTGTATTTACTCAGCCGCTTCAGTTTCGGTTTCAGTTTCGGTTTCAGGAGAATCTTCCTCAACCGCGGCTGCAGTTTTTCGTTTGATTTTCTCAATCACAGGGCCATCTGTTCCATCAGAGACCACTTCCCTTGATACCTTCTGTTCCTGGCCGGCATCATCAGCACCGCCGTCCGCTTTATCCGATGCAGCGCGCTGATGCTCTTCATAAATGGTATGGCCTTCGATACAGGCATCTGCAATGCGGGATGCAAACAGACGAATTGAACGGATTGCATCATCATTGCCAGGGATTACATAATCGATATCATCCGGGTCACAATTGGTATCCACAACCGCCACAATGGGGATCCCCAGTCTTTTGCCCTCTTTAACGGCAATGGCTTCGTTTTTGGGATCAATGACAAACAGGGCGCCGGGCAATCGTTTCATCTGGCTGATACCGCCAATAGCAAACTCGAGTTTTGTTTTTTCCTTGAGCATCTGGGCCTGCTCTTTTTTCGGATAATTTTCAAGTGTACCGTCATTTTCTATTGAATTTAGAAAATGGAACCGGGAAATACTGTTTTTGATGGTCTGGAAATTGGTCAGCATGCCGCCCAGCCATCTGTTTTGAACATAAAACTGTTCCGCCCGGTTCGCTTCTTCGTAGATCGCTTCAGACGCCTGTTTCTTCGTTCCAACGAACAGGACATCCTGGCCTTTGGCAGATACGGATTTAATAAAATCATGTGCTTCCTTGAACAGTTTTACGGTCTGCTGAAGGTCGACGATATAAATACCGTTTCGTGCGCCAAAAATGTAGCGTTTCATCTTCGGGTTCCACCGACGGGTCTGATGCCCGAAATGGACACCCGCTTCTAAAAGTTCTCTGATAGTAATGTAAGCCATTTGTTCTCCATCTTTTCTTAATGGTTTTTTCCGCCATCCAGATCACCCCCGAATTCCGACTTTTCGCAAAGCACCAGGCTTTCGGGTCCCTGAATGTGAGTTTTTATTGTCCAAACAAAAATCCTAATTTATATATCAAAAAGTGCCTGTTTAATCAATTTATTTTTTCACAAAAACCACCCGGTCGTGGCCGGCCAGGTCTTGAATAAAACGAATTCTCCCATACCGCCCGTCCGATCTGAGCAAGCCTTCGATCGCCTCTCTCTGGTCATAACCGATCTCAAGCATGAGTGCACCGCCAAAAGACATGCACGAATGAGCATGCGCCAGGATCTCCCTGTAACAGTCAAGACCGTCTGCACCGCCATCAAGCGCCATCCTGGGCTCAAACTGCCTGATTTCCGGTGCAAGTGTTTCAATCTGCTCTGACCGTATATAGGGCGGATTCGAAATCACCAGATCAAAAAAAGCCATCTCTTTTATCGCCGTCAACCAGGCGGCACCGAAAAAAGCGACCCTGCCTTTCGCAATCCGTTCGGCATTTTTAACAGCCTGATCCAACGCTGCCAGGGAGAGATCGCTGGCAAAATAATGATGCCGGGGCAATGCCTTGGCCAGGGAAATGACGATGGCACCGGATCCTGTCCCGAGTTCCAGAATCTTTAAAGGCTTTTCCGGGTGCTGGCCGGCTTCGCTCCGAAGATAATCAAGCGCACATTCCACAAGTGTCTCTGTATCCGGGCGGGGAATCAGCACCCCTTCTTGAACCGTGAATTCATCTTCGTAAAACCCCTTTTTCCCGGTGATGTATGCTGAAGGCTCCCCTGATTTTCGCCGGCGGATCAACTGCTTGAAATCGCTGAGCTCTTTTTGCTCCAGGGGCCTGTCATGCTGAAGGTAGAGATCAAGACGATTGATACCCAAGGTATGGGCCAGGAGGATCTCCGCCGTCAATCTCGGACTGTCCACAACAGTCCGGACAGTCGCTTTTTCAGAAAAGTCCGTGTACTGAGAATTGTTTTTGGGATGTTTTTTTTCAGAATCCGAAAGAGCGGGGTGTTCTTTAAAATAGGATTCTGTCCAGGCCAGAATCCGCATGATGGTCCAGTCAGCCAATGTCCTTTAACGCCTCGGCCTGGTAATAGGTTTTCAGCTCATCAATAATTTCCTGGATATCACCTTCCATGATATTGTCCAGTTTATAGAGCGTAAGACCGATCCGGTGGTCTGTCATCCGGCCCTGTGGGAAATTATAGGTCCGGATGCGCCCGCTGCGGTCTCCGGATCCGACCTGACCCTTTCTTTCAGCCGCTCGTTTGCTTTCTTCTTCACGGACTTTGGCATCCAGAATCCTGGCTTTAAGCACGTTCATGGCCTTGGCCTTGTTTTTGTGCTGGGATTTCTCGTCCTGGCAGGTGGCCACCACACCAGTGGGCAGATGGGTGATCCGCACGGCTGAATCCGTGGTGTTGACAGACTGCCCGCCCGGGCCGGAAGAACGGAACACATCGATTTTCAGATCTGCCGGACTAATGTCGACATCGATATCTTCGGCTTCAGGCAGGACCGCCACAGTCACAGCAGATGTATGCACCCTTCCCTGAGTCTCGGTTTCCGGCACCCGCTGTACCCGGTGGGTACCGCTCTCATATTTAAAACAGGAAAACGCGCCTTTGCCCTTGACCAGGGAGACCACTTCCTTGAAACCGCCTGCAGCGGAATCGTTCTTTTCCATGATCTCTATGGCCCAGTTCTTTGATTCCACGTAACGCGAATACATCCGGAAAAGATCGCCGGCAAAAAGCCCGGCCTCTTCTCCACCGGTACCGGCACGAATTTCAAGCAGGACGTTTTTATCGTCCCTGGGATCTTTGGGCATTAAAAGGATGTTAAGGTCACTGGTCAGGGTTTCAATCTTTTCTTCCAAGGCAGGAATCTCTTCCTTGGCCATGGCCCGGATATCCGCATCACTGTCTTTGAGCAGCTCTTTGGCTTCTTCCAACTCTTCCAGGGTTGATTCGTATTCCCGGAAAGTGGGAACAATCTTGTTGAGTTCTCCGTGTTCCTTGAGATATTCCTGATACTTGTTCTGATCAGAAATCACGGCAGGATCACTCAACAGCTGCTCAAGCTTGATAAACCGTTCTTCAATGCCTTTTAATTTTTCTATCATCATCCACAAATTCAAAAGGGGCGCTCTTTCCAAGCCCCCTTTTCAATCAAGTCTGTTGAGATCCGGTTAAACGAGTTTACTGGCGTCAAATCCGGCATATTTCCTTTTAAAACGATCAATCCGGCCGGCCGAGTCAACCAGTTTCTGTTTGCCGGTAAAAAACGGATGGCACTGGGCACAAATTTCCACCTTGATATTTTCTTTGGTGGAGCCGACATCAAACGTGGCGCCGCAGGCACAGGATGCTTCCGTCCGTGTGTATTTGGGGTGAATATCTTTTTTCATCTGTCTTGCTACTCCTTCGCCGGCCCGTTATAAGGCCGTTCCTCAAAATAATTGTAAAACCGTATCAGGAATTCATCAATTCCAAAAACTCTTTATTATCCTTTGTTCCTTCCATTTTTTCAAGTAAAAACTGCATCGAGTCGACAGAATTTAAACTTGAAAGTAATTTTCTTAAGATCCAGACTCGGTTCAAAACCATGGGATCAAGCAGCAGTTCTTCTTTCCGGGTACCGGATTTGTTCATATCAATGGCCGGGAAAACCCGCTTGTCTGCAAGCTTTCTGTCCAGGACCAGCTCCATGTTGCCGGTTCCCTTAAATTCTTCAAAAATAACCTCATCCATCCGTGAGCCGGTATCCACGAGTGCCGTGGCAATAATGGTCAGGCTGCCGCCCTCTTCGATATTTCTGGCTGCACCGAAAAACCGTTTGGGCCGGTCCAGAGCGTTGGAATCCACACCACCGGACAGAATTTTTCCAGATGGCGGCATCACCGCATTATAGGCCCTTGCCAGACGGGTGATGGAATCAAGAAGGATCACAACATCATGACCCTGCTCCACGATTCGCTTGGCTTTTTCAATCACCATTTCTGCTACCTGCACATGACGTTCTGCCGGCTCATCAAATGTGGAACTGACCACTTCCGCATCAACTGAGCGCGCCATGTCGGTAACCTCCTCCGGCCGCTCGTCAATCAGAACGATCATGGGAATAATATCCTTATGGGCCTTGATCATTGAGTTGGCAATATTCTGCAGCAGCATGGTCTTACCCGCTTTTGGCGGCGAAACGATCAGGCCGCGCTGGCCGAAACCGATCGGGGCCATCAGGTCAATCACCCGCATGGAGTAATTGTCCGCTTCTGCCTCCAGGTTCATTTTCCGGTCCGGGTAGAGGGGAAGCAGGTTGTCAAATAAAATGGTTTCCGCTGCCATTTCCGGATTCTGAAAATTAACCGCTTCAACCTTGAGCAGGGCAAAATATCGTTCGCTGTCTTTGGGCTGACGGACCTGCCCTGAGATTGTATCCCCGGTTCTTAAGTTGAACCGCCGGATCTGGGAAGGGGAAACATAAATATCGTCCGGTCCGGGAAGGTAATTATAACCCGGCGCACGTAAAAACCCGAAACCGTCGGGCAGAATTTCAAGGGTACCTTCTCCATAAATCTGACCGCTTTCCTCAATATTCGCCTGCAGCAGCGCAAAGATCAGTTCCTGTTTTTTAAGCCCGCCGATCCCTTTGATGTCGTATTCTTTTGCAAGTTTAGTCAACTCGCTGATCTTCATCTTGTTGAGTTCTA